>JAXJTE010000215.1:0-19987 GCA_036309765.1 Caryophanon sp.
CGGTTCACGTAGCGTCCGATTTCCTCGCCGCCTTCAAATGCGACAAAGCTCGGAATACCAAACACATCTAAGTTTGTACACACGTCGATGAAGTCATCGCGGTTTACCTTCACAAATGTAAATGTTGGGAATGCTGCTTCCACTTCTGGCATAAACGGGTCGATAAACGTGCAATCTGGACACCAACCAGCAGAGAAGACGAACATCGTTTTTTGTTGCTTTAGCTGTTCAAATTGTTCAATTGATTGTAATTGTTCCATGAAAATTCCTCCTTTTTCGTTCAGTATAGCGTGTTTTTAGCTTTCCTCCAATGTTTTCTTCACACAATGCATCGCCTCGGCTGCTTCTGTCCAGTGTACCGAGTAGCCTTTTCCTTTAGCGCAAAAAATAGAGGACGATGTGTAGTCTGGGTCAGCGTCTTTATTGTAACCGATGCGTTCGATTACTTCTGCTACATTGTGGCACACATCGTAGCCGTCAAACTGTAGCGAAATCGCTCCTTTGCCGTTCGTATACGCTAAAAATGTCGTCGCATAGTGCATAAACGTTGCGACGGGAACACGTCCTGTAAGCAGTGCATCATGCTCCGTTAATACCGGTGCATCGAACGTGCCACTTGCTTGCTGGACGTCGCTCATCATGCGTCCGAGATGGTCGATTGCAGCGCGTAGGCGGAAGCGGTAATACGGCTCAAGTAATACGTTTTCGACTTGCTCGCACGCTTGACGTAATGCACGATGCGTCGCCTCACGAAAATCACCGCCTGCTGTATGCTTCGCGTGTGCGGCGCCGTTTAATAGGGTTACATGAATATCGGTCATCGGTGAGCCTGTTAATAAGCCGTGGTGCTCTCGTTCGAACACGTGCTGCTCGATTAAGCGCATATGCCCGGTCGTTAAATCGTCAGCGTGGCAGCGGTTTGTAAACGTCATGCCGCGACCGCGTGCATTCGGTGCAACGTGAAGATGCACTTCTGCGTAATGCTTTAGCGGCTCAAAATGCCCGTAGCCGTAAGCAGGTGCGGCAATCGTTTCCATGTACAAAATCGTCGGCGTATCAAACGTTACATCAAGATTGTAGCGCTCGCGTAATACGTGCGTTAACACTTCAAGCTGAATGACGCCCATGACGTGTAGTTGAATTTCTTGATGGCGCTCATGCCACGTCACACGCAGCGTTGGCTCTTCTGCTTCAAGCTCACGTAGCATCGCAAGCACTTCCTTCACATGAATCGTGTTACGCACATGCAGCTTTGCTTGTAGGGTTGGCGTTAATGTCAATTGCTGCGGCACGCAATCGCCAATGACATCCCCGACGATTGCTTCGTGTAAGCCTTTTAATGCAACGACATCACCAGCGACGGCTTGCGGCACCGATTCAAAGCGCTGTCCATTGTATGTGCGTATTTCGAGTATTTTGTATGTTTTGCCGCGAATCGTTATGTCGTCTCGAACATGTAATGTGCCGCGCTTGAGCTTTATAAATGTTAAGCGTTGGTCGTGTTCATGGCGAATTTTAAATACGTTCGCCTGTACATCACCTACTGGGTTATACGTTGTCGTAACGAAGCGGTCGAGCGCACGTAGCACATCATCAATGCCATCTCCGTGCAACGCCACACCGCTAAACACGGGGAATAATGCGTCGTCCTGAATGAGTTGCTGCACCGCATATGTCAATAGCTCGTCGCTCACATCGTCTGCAATAAATGCATCGAGTACTTCCTCGTGACGCTCTGCAACGGCACTCACGAATGTTTCATCGACTGCGATGGCATCTGGTGACAACAGCTGCTGAATTTGCATCATTGTTTGTTCAAAACTTGCTCCTTCGCGGTCCATTTTGTTAATGAAAAAAATGGTCGGAATCTGTTGTGCACGCAGCAATTGCCACACCGTTTCCGTATGCCCTTGTACACGTTCGACCGCGCTTACTACAATGACGGCGGCGTCCAAAATCGCAATGGAACGTTCCATTTCTGGAGAGAAGTCGACGTGCCCTGGTGTGTCAATCATATGATATGTGCAGTCGTTGTATTTGAAGCGTCCTTGTTCTGCGAAAATCGTAATGCCGCGAGTTCGTTCTAGTTCATCGTTATCTAAAAATGTATTTTGATGATCGACGCGACCAGCAGCTTTAATGGCATTTGTCGCAAATAGTAGCTGCTCTGCGAATGTTGTTTTTCCTGCGTCAACGTGGGCAAAAATGCCGATTGTTTTAAACATAAAGCTCACCTATTTCTTTTGGAGTAATTGTAAAAAGTATGTCACACAATGCGGGCATTGACAAAACATGCGTTTAACTGAATTTTATAAAGTGTGTAGTTTTAATAGAAGAGAACTGTTTTTTGAAAATTTTGTTTATGTAGAGGTGCGCTATATTATGCGGTGAAATTGTTGGAACGATAATGAATTTCTTACAATTTGAAAATTAATAATAATTTTTAGTAAATGTAATTGTAAACTTTAAGTTTATTTATTATAATCAAATCTGTTGTCAAACGATGGCAAACACAATATGTAGTCGTTTACTAGGAGGAATGAACGTGGGTAAAGCATTGATTATCGGCGCTGGCGGAGTAGCTAGTGTAGTGGTACACAAATGTGTTCAAAATTCAGAGGTATTTGAGGAAATTATGATTGCAAGTCGCACAAAATCGAAGTGTGACGCTCTGAAAGAAAAATTAGATGGTGGTAAAACAATTATCCACACAGCACAAGTAGATGCTGATAACACAGACGAATTAATCGAGCTAATTAACTCATTCAATCCGGATGTAGTCATTAACGTGGCACTTCCTTATCAAGATTTAACAATTATGGATGCGTGTTTAGCGACAAAAACGCATTACGTAGATACAGCAAACTACGAGCCGCTAGACACAGCGAAATTCGAATATAAATGGCAATGGGCTTACAAAGAGCGCTTTGAAGAAGCTGGTATTACGGCACTTTTAGGCTCTGGCTTTGACCCGGGCGTAACAGGTGTGTTCTCAGCACACGCATTAAAGCACGAGTTCGATGAAATTCATTACATCGATATCGTTGATGCAAACGGTGGCGATCACGGCTTACCATTCGCAACGAACTTCAACCCTGAAATCAACATTCGCGAAATTACAGCGAACGGTCGTTTTTGGAAAGACGGCGAATGGGTAGAAACAGCACCACTTGAGCACAAAATGGTATACAACTTACCAGAAATCGGTGAGAAAGATTGCTATCTTTTATACCATGAAGAATTAGAATCATTAGCGAAAAACATTACAGGCTTAAAGCAAATCCGCTTCTGGATGACGTTCGGTCAACAATATTTAACGCACTTAAACGTACTTGAAAACGTTGGTATGACATCAATCGAGCCAATCGAATTCCAAGGACAAATGATTCAACCAATCCAATTCTTAAAAGCAGTATTACCAGACCCAGCAACACTTGGACCACTAACAAAAGGTAAAACGAATATCGGGATTATCGCGCGTGGTATTAAAGACGGCGAAGAGAAAACGTATTACGTGTATAACGTATGTGACCATCAAGAGTGTTACCGTGAAGTTGGCTCTCAAGCAATTTCATACACAACAGGTGTACCAGCAATGATTGGTGCAATGCTTGTGATGAACGGCGAGTGGCAAAAACCAGGTGTTTGGAACGTAGAAGACTTCAATCCAGACCCATTCATGGACGCATTAAACAAATGGGGTCTACCATGGCAAGAGTCTCATAACCCAGACTTAGTGGACTTAGACTTCACAAACCCAGAGGACGCGAAATAATGAGCGGCGTAGCGAAAACGCGCATCACAAAAGCGATGGCACAGGCACAAGCAGAAACAGGCATTGACTGGACGACTGCACCGTCACCTGCGTTCGTTGTCGATGAGCGACTTTTAAAGCGCAACTGGGAAATTTTAAAGTCGGTGCAAGACCGCACTGGCTGCGATATTTTACTAGCATTAAAAGGCTTCTCGATGTGGTCGACGTTCCCGATGGCGCGTGACTACTTAGCAGGCATTACGTCGTCTTCATTATTTGAAGCGCGTCTTGGCTATGAGGAGTTCGGCAAGGAAGTGCATGCGTACGCACCTGCTTATGCAGCGCACGAAATTGATGAGTATTTAACGTATGTCGACCACATTGTGTTCAACTCGTTTGACCAATTACGTCGCTACAAAGACAAAGTACAAAATCATGAAAAGCACATTTCAATCGGCTTACGTGTCAACCCAGGCTATTCTGAAGTGGAAACGCCGCTATATGACCCGTGCTACATTAACTCACGCCTTGGTATTCCGTTTGAGTCGTTTGAGCCACAAAGCTTAGACGGTGTTGACGGCATTCACTTCCACGCAATGTGTGAGCAAGGTGCGGATGTGCTTGAGCGCATTTTAGTGCACTTTGAGGAAAAGTACGGAGAATATTTACATCAAATGAAGTGGGTAAACTTCGGTGGTGGGCATCACATTACGCGTGAAGATTACGATGTTGAGCTATTAATTAAGCTCATTACGCGCATTCAAGATACGTACAATGTGAAGGTTATTTTAGAGCCAGGTGAAGCATGTGCTCTAAACACAGGCTACTTAGTTGCAACGGTGCTTGATACGATTCAAAACGGCATGGACTTAGCGATTGTTGATTCGTCAGCAACGTGCCATATGCCAGATACACTTGAAATGCCGTACCGCGCACACATTATCGGCTCAGGCTTACCAGGTGAGAAGCCGTACACGTACCGCTTAGGTGGGATGACGTGCTTAGCAGGTGACATTATCGGTGATTATTCATTCGATGAGCCACTACAGCCAGGTGACCGCCTCGTGTTTACGGATATGGCGCACTACACAATGGTGAAAACGCATATGTTTAACGGTGTAAACTTACCGAGCTTATGTTTATTTAACGAAGAAGAAGGCGTGAAAACGGTGCGTACGTTTGTGTACGAAGATTACCGTAACCGCTTATCATAAATGAGTAAAACTGTCCGAGAAGCAATTTTCGGGCAGTTTTTTTGCGTTTGTGACAACATCGTATATGGAAAATCGATATACAGTAGTTCTGAAATGTAGGTGATGATTTATTTAAAGCCGTTGTGCGTATACCACGAGTCCACGAGCAATATAGCTAATAGATGACATAAGGTGAACGAGCGCCGTATGTCATTTTTTTATGGGCAAAAAGGTCTTATTGTTTAGATAAGGTCATGTATGTTTCTTTTCTCTGCACTAACATGAATGAAATATAATGCTTTATTGTACTTTTATGCATAGTCATTTACATAAATGGGAAAGAGATACGTAACTGAATTTATTATGGGAGGAACGGTATGCGCTCATCGGTAATGACAAAATTAACCGTTACAATTTTAGCCGTATTTCTTGTGATTTTTACCGTATACACATTGGTGACGAGTCGAGCAGATTGGGAAACAAGTCAGGCAGCGCAAGAAGAGTCGTTAGTTCGTACATCGGAAGTGTCAGCGCTCGAAATTCAAGCGGTGTTTAATGAGGCATTTCATATATTACAGACGGAGGCGAACTTGCTTGCGTCGGCGTACGAAAATGGGGAGCTTCAAGCCGAAATCATTGTGGAAATGAAGCGAAATTTGCTTGCAGAACATGAAAGTTGGCTTAGTAATTCGTCGATTTTTGAGCCAAATATCGTCACAGCTTCGACGGCAGACGGACAGCGATTTATCGATGCAAGTGGTCGCTTTGTGCCGTATTTTATTCGTGAGGACGATGGCACGCTGAACGAGACGAATATTGAAGCGTATGAGGAGGAGGCGTGGTATGTACAGCCAATTCAAAACGGCAAGACGATGATTACGGATCCGTATGATTATGAAGTTGGTGGCGAAACGTTATCGATGGTGACACTCGTTGTGCCAGTCATGACAAATAGCACGGCAATTGGTTATGTATCTGCGGATTTTTCGCTCGATTTTTTAAGTAGCTTAGTGACGACGTATGCGCCAACAGATGGTGTGCAGCGCGTTGTGACAAATAGTGGGCTCATTACCGCAGACAGCCATGATGCAAGCGTCGTTGGCGAAAATATTTCGATTTTTTCATCAAAAGAGGAGGCACTTATATCTGAACTAACTGCAACTAGCTCGACGCTAACGTATGAGGATGATGCATTGCTACAAGCTGAGGTGGCAGAAGTCGTTACACCGATTGCGTTTCAAAACATTGAAGCGAACTGGGGTGTCATTACGAGCATGCCGACATCGATTATGAATGCGCCACTTATGAAGCAGCTGCTTTGGTCAGTAATCGGTGCAATTGCAATGGCGTGCTTACTCGGAGCGACTGTGTTCTTCGTTGTGCGCCATATGTTAAAGCCATTGACGCCGTTGCATGCAGCGCTACAAAAAGCGGCAACAGGTGATTTAACTGCGCATGTAGAAGAGGCACATTTAACGAATGATGAAATTGGTATGGTGACACGCGCATATAACGACATGATGCACAAAACTCGATATGCAGTGGCGAGTGTGATGGATGCGTCTGACGAAATGCAGGTGGAAACGACAAGTTCCGCAGAAGCGGCTGAATCGGTGCATGATGGGCTTAAAAATTCGGCAAATGCGCTCACAGATATTGCGGACGGCTCGCAGCATCAAGCAGATGAAACGGAGCAGTCGCTTGCGCAAGTAACAAAATTATCGACAAATATGGAAACGATTCATGCCATGTCTGAGCAAATGAACGTGCATGCGACGACCTCGATGAATGAGTCACAACAAGGTGTGAATCAAATTGTACAACTGCGTAAACAGCAGCAACAAACGACTACTGTGCAAGAAGGGTTATCAGAGGAAATGAACGGGTTGCTTCGTTACGTCGATGATATTGGGCACGTAATGGATACGATTCAAAGCATTTCGGAGCAGACGAATTTGCTTGCACTGAATGCATCAATCGAAGCGGCACGAGCAGGAGATGCAGGAAAGGGCTTTGGGGTCGTTGCACAGGAAGTTCGCAAGCTTGCCGAGCAATCCCATGCAGAAACAGAAGCAATTAGGCAAACGATTGCGGCCATTCAGCAAGCATCGACACATACAGCAGCAACGGTTGAAGAAAGCACAGAGCAATTGAAGGAACAGGCAGTCGTTATGCTACAAACAGAAGAAATGTTCCATAACCAAGCGATGCGTGCACAGCAGCTAGAGCGAGATATTGCCGAATTGACGAGCCGTCTTGCCGACATGGTCGAACAAAAGGATCACATGTTAAATAGTATTCAGACGATTGCGAGCATTTCTGAGGAAAGTGCAGCGGCCACTGAGGAAGTGACCGCAACGATTATGATGCAAACGGAGGAAGTCGAAACAATTACACAAAACGTACAGCACTTGCAAAACATTTCCAAGCAATTAAATATGCTGATGCAAACGTTTAAAATTTCATAAACAAGCGACAATGCCACGATGTTTTTCGTATAATGAACGTATTATGCATTAAAGGGGAGACGAATATGGCAAAGGCGCTTATCGCAATTGGCGCGGCAACGGTCAATGTGTTAACGAAATGGCTACAAACAGAGGAGCAACCCGTACAAATTGTATGGATTGGCTCACACCAGCAAGATTTTTTAAGCTTAAAGGTGCGCGATTACATCGGCGACATCGTAAGTGAAACGAAAGAACACGTCGTTGGCACACGCGGCGAATTGTTATATATTGCGAGCGGTCAAACGTTCGAGCAGCAAAGTGCCGATCAACAGCGACTAGAGCGCATACTATCAAAATATGATGATTTCTATATTTTATCGAGTTTAGGTGGAGGAACGACGTCGCATGTTACACCGTTTATCGCCGAGCTATGCACAAAAAAGGATTCGCTTATGCAGGCGATTGTCACATTGCCGGCAAAACTTGAGCCACGCACGCGTCACGAAAAGGCACAGTACGCATTTCACCAGTTAAAGCAAATTTGCCCAGTCATTCATTTAGTGACGAATAACGGCGAACACGAGGAATCACTCGTTGCTACATTTGCACGCCGCGATGAATTGCTTGCGACATTGCTTACCCGTTTAATTCGTTAAATAAGGAAAAAATTTTCAAAATGGTAATCAAAGTAGTTGTGCGATGCGTGAAAATCATGTACATTGGCTGTAATAAAGCATGAGGTGATTTTTATGAATGTTCAACAACCGGTTATTACAGCCCTAGAACTCGTGGCACAGCGTCATATGCGAAATGCGATCATTGGCAAGCGCTGCATCGGCATATGGACCGCACACGAACTGCACACAGATGAACCATTACAACGCGCACCGATTGTATTACAGTTAGAGGACGGCGAATTAGCCATTTATAATGATGTATCACGCGGCACGCTTCTTGCACTCAATCGCTTGGACTTAGATTTACCGATTACGATTGCTCAATCGACATATATGTACTTTTTTAATCCACTTATTGAACGCCCAGTCGTCGAGGAAATTTTCGTTTGTGATGACGGCTTTGCGTTTGCCCATACAGATGGCTACGTCTCGATTTTAGCAGGCGAGCTACGCTTAGCTGGCGTTGATGAATTCGACCAGTGGGAGCGCATCTCATAAAAAACGCGTCTGAGTAAATTCCTCAGACGCGCTTTTTTTATTCATTCCATTCGATGACACTATCATCTAACACCGCTTGCTCTTTTACATGCGCAGGTACACGTACGTTCGCTAAGTTATTGACTTCAGCAAATTCCTCTTTTATGATAAGCTGCCCTTCATCCTCCTCAAGCGTAACGTAATCGCTCACAATCGTATACTCCTCAACACCACGCTCCGAAAATGACATCGTTAACGTTAAATTTAAAAACATATGAAATGGTGGGTCACTATCACCGAGGTCGAGCATACTATCGATTGTAGTTGATGGTACGGATAGGAAAAACTCGACTGATTGTGCGCCTTCATCGACGACTGTAAACGTTTCGGATTCATCGACAATCAGCCGCAGTAGCTCGACTGTGTCTGGTAGCGGCTCCTCTTGCCACATGTCGATTATGTCTGGGTCCATCGTATACGTCCAGTTTGGCTCGTCCGCTGAGTCGTTTGTATACATGCCGTCTGTGTCATTTGCGTAAATTTCCATGTACGCTGGGTTTTCGCTTTCGTAAATCAGATGTGTTTCGTGCGGCTGCTTCATGTACGCAAGCTGCTGCTTATACGTATAGCTTTTGTCTGGGTCTGTATGCACAATATGCTCGGTCGAGGAAACGGCGTAATAGCTATCCCACTGTAAAAACGCATTGATCGCATCGACCGCACCGTTAAATAAATTGCGCTCGCTTGCAGTCAGCGGAACGGGCTCATCTTCTACGTGTTGCTCTTTTTCATCGACAATCTCATCGACTGACAAATCCTCGTAATCGATTTTCACCGCTTCATCTGAGACAGATTCAGTCGTATTACTACAGCCGACTAAACAGAGTAACGGGATAATTAGTAATCGTTTCATTTGCACGCTGCTATTTTTTATAACAGCTTTCACCTCGCTTTTTACTCTTATATCGGAATTAATTATCAGAATACAATAAAAATTTAGCGCTATTTTATACTTAATATTTACAGTTAAATGTTAATTAGTTACAATTTGTGTGAGGTGATGACATGGATTTTATTGCACATTATCGACGAGAAGACGAAACGCCACAGCTTTTAGCAACTCATTTGCGCGAAGTACAAGCGCATTGCGAGGAGATTGGTGCAAAAATTGGCGCAGCACATATTGTTGGTTTAGCAGGCATGTTTCATGATTTTGGCAAATATAGCACCGAGTTTCAATCATACATTCAAGAGGCGATTGAAAATCCTGATGTACCACCAAAGCGCGGATCGGTTGACCATTCAACAGCAGGTGGGCAAATCATTCTTCAGCTTACAAAGCATGAGCCAAAGCTTCAGCCTATATGTGAGCTCATTGCGAATGCGATTTACGGTCATCATGGCACGCTGCTCGATTTTTTAAATGAGGACGGTGAATCGCCGTTTTTCAATCGACATACGGTGCATCCAGAGCTGAAAACGATGCTTGGCCATTTTTTCCGTGAAGTAATGCCAGCACAGGAGCTAATGCATTATTTACAGCATGTACAAACAGAATACGAATTGTTACAAGCAAAAATGAATAAAAAAGAAGTGTTGCATTTCTTTTTAGCAAAATACATATTTAGCGCACTCATCGACGCCGATCGAACGAATGCACGACAATTCGATGAGAATGAAGCGCGTCAATCAACAACTGCGCCACCATTTGCATTGTACGAGGAGCGTCTACAACAAGCACTCGCCGACAAGCAGAAAAACGCTGTGCCAAACGATATTACGAGGGCGCGTCAATATTTGAGCGACCAATGTTTTGACAAGGCGACGCTACCAACAGGAATTTATACGTTATCAATTCCAACAGGTGGTGGTAAAACGCTTGCGAGCCTGCGCTTTGCACTGCGTCACGCACAGCTACATCAGCAAGAGCGAATCATTCAGATTGTGCCGTTTACGACGATTATTGAACAAAATGCACAAGAAACACGCGACGTGCTGCAAACGGATGATTTACTTGAGCATCATAGCAACATCATTGAAGAGCGTGATGAATCACAATTAACGTATGAGGAATACGAACAGCGTCGCAAGATTCAGCGAGCAAAGGACAACTGGGATATGCCGCTCATTTTCTCTACGATGGTGCAGTTTTTAAACATCGCATACGAAAAATCCTCTCGCTATACGCGGCGCTTCCACCATTTAGCTAACAGTGTCATCATTTTTGATGAAATTCAAGCATTGCCGATTAAGACGATTAGTTTATTCAATGAATGTGCGACGTTTTTGAAGGAAGTGTGTGGTGCGACGATTATTTTATGCACGGCGACGCAGCCTGCTTTGCAAAGTGTGAAGCATCATCTAACAATTGACGGCGAGCTGATTGATAATTTACCTGCAATTTTACCGAACTTTAAGCGTACGAACGTTATTCCATGCATACGCGAATCACTTTGGACGATCGAGGATGTGGCGGATTTTGCGAATGAGCAAATGCAGCATGTTCGTAATGTGTTAATCGTAGTCAATACGAAGCGCGATGCAAGACAGCTGTATGAGCAATTGAAAGGGCAAGGAGGTGTATACCATTTAAGCACGTCGATGTGTCCGAAGCATCGCCAGCAAATTTTGAAGGAAATGCGCGATAAATTAGACGCTCGTGAACAGCTCATTTGCATTAGCACACAGTTAATCGAAGCGGGTGTTGACGTTAGTTTTCAATGCGTCATTCGTGCACTTGCTGGGCTCGATAGCATTGCACAATCGGCAGGGCGCTGTAATCGAAATGGCGAGGTCGCAACACGCGATGTGTACGTCGTGAACATGAAGCTGCCGAAGCGACATTTTTTGCCGACGATTGTCGAAGGAGCGAAGCAAACGACATTATTGTTGCGCGATGATGAGGCGAATGCGAAAAATTTGCTCGCCCCAGACATCATGACTGTGTACTTTAGTGAGTTTTACAACGCGTTTAAGCATGAGCAGCACTTCAGCATCAAAGGGCAAGAACATACGTTATATGACTTAGCGTTTTCAAAAGACGGGCATTGGCTAGAAGGAAGCATGCCGCAAAATTTACGACATCATTACGCTTTCAAAACAGTTGGTCGCTATTTTGAGGTCATTGATAGTGCAACAACGGCTGTACTCGTGCCGTATGAGGATGAGGGCAAGGAACTTATTGCGTCATTGGAAGCACGCGAGATTGACGACTTTTCGCACTTTTTAAAGAAGGCACAGCACTACAGTGTGAATGTATTCGCATATGAGCGGAAACTGTTAGAAAGAAGCCAAATGCTCGCTGTGTATGAAACACCATTTTCGCACATTTATTACGTACGAGAAGGCGCGTATAGCGATGAATATGGGCTAGATATACAAGGTGATGCAGATTTAAGTTTGATGACAATGTAAAGGAGGAGCAATATGCGCAATCAAATTGAATTTACAGTGTACGGAGATTATGCGTTATTTACCGACCCATTCACAAAGCTTGGCGGGGAAAAAATGACGATGCATATTCCGACATACGAGGCGTTAAAAGGGATTACGAGCTCGATTTATTGGAAGCCAAGCATCATTTGGATCATTGATGAGGTGCGTGTCATGAATCCGATTCAAATGGAATCAAAAGGGATGCGCCCGATTAAAATGGATGGCAAAAATGATTTAGCGTATTACAGCTACTTAAAGAATGTGAAGTATCAGGTGCGTGCTCATTTTGAATTTAATCATCGTCGCCCTGATTTACAGTCAGATTTCAATGAGCATAAACATCACAACATTGCGAAGCGTGCGGTACAAAAGGGCGGACGCCGCGATATTTTCCTCGGTACGCGCGAATGCCAAGCGTATGTAGAGTATGAAGAGTTTGGTAGTGGAGAAGGAGCGTATGATGACATTGATGAATTGCACTATGGTGTCATGGTGCATGGTATTGATTATCCAGATGAATCAGGTAAAGAGCAGCTCATGACGCGCCTTTGGACACCAGTTATGAAAAATGGCGTCATTACGTTTCCTCGCCCAGAGCAATGTACGATGCGCCGGGCTTTGAGTACGTATGAGGCAAGAACATTTACAATCGGCGAAAATATGCAGTCGGTTGATGAGACGTATGCAGAATTGGTAGGTGAGTAATATGTCGGTACTGCATGCTTTATACAACACATACACAAATCATGAGGAGCGAGCAGGCGAGGTCATTACGAAGCCAAAACGTGACGGCACTATGCGCACATACATGTTACTGCCATTTGCCCATACGACACAAACGGCGCATATCGAAATTTACGTTACGGAGCAGGGGGACTATCATTCTGCACACGTATTACAAAAAGAATCGACTGTATTACCGTTTACCGAGGATTCTGGCTCACGCGCAGGGAAAGTATTTTGCCCACACGCACTGCACGACAAGCTCATGTATGTAGCAGGTGATTACGCCGCATTTACGAATGAAGCAGATAAAGCCGAGGCATTTTTAAAATATAAGGAGCAGCTCGCAAACTGGGCACAATCATTGTATACGCATCCAGATGTACAAGCGATTTATGCGTACATCTCAAAAGGGACGGTCATTCGTGATTTAGTGAAGGAGGGCGTGTTACATACAGATGAACAGGGGTTGCTGTTGAAAAAATGGACGGGCAAGGAAGAGAAGCCTGACATATTTCAAGTAGTTGCATCAGGGCAAGAAGCGGCGTTTGTGCGCTTTCGTGTACGCAAAATCGGCGGCGTGCCACCGTGGGAAAACAAGGAGCTGTTTGCGAAGTACACGCAGTATTACATGAGTACGATTCATAACGTTGACTTATGCTACATCACAGGTAAGGAAAGCGTACGAACGATGAAGCACCCGAATAAAATTCGTAATTCCGGTGATAAAGGTAAGCTCATTTCGGCAAATGATGATTCAGGCTTTACGTATCGTGGGCGCTTCAAATCGACGAAATCATCGGTGGAAAATGCATCGATTAGCTACGAAGCATCACAAAAAATTCATAATGCGCTTAAATGGCTTATCGAACAGCAAGGTATTCCGATTGATGGCCGCGTATACGTCGTGTGGTCAGAGCAGCGCGTCGATGTGCCGCATTTTTTAGAGCTACCTGATGTTGACTTATCGGATATGTGGCCGTTGTCAGCGAGCGAGGAAATTGTGACACCACAAGTTGCGTCGGTGAAGCAGCACACGAATAAACAGCTTGCCAAAAACGTCGCGAAATTGCTACAAGGGATGCAAGCAAATATTACGGAGCAAAGTCTAGTGAATGAGCAAGTGCATATTTTATCACTTGATGCGGCAACGACTGGGCGCTTAAGTATTTTATCGTATCGCAACTTCCAAACAGCGCAATATTTTGAGCGACTGGCGATGTATCAAGTAAGGGCGAGCTGGCTACAGACGGTGTGGGTGGACAAAAAGCCGCGCACGTATATGCAAGCACCAACGCTTCGAACAATCGCACAAATTGCATACGGCCCACGCGCAAACGATAAGCTCGTGAAGCAAACGGTCGAGCGGCTCATTCCACTCATTTTAGAGCAACGTCCAATGCCATTTGATATTGTGCAAAAGATGCTTGCGCGTGCGTCAAATCCGCATAGCTTTGACACGACGACACAGTTTGATCAAGCAGTCGAGGTCGCATGCAGCGTTATGAAATATTATTTTGACAAGGAGGAATATACCGTGGCACTTCAAGAACAAAACAATAACCGCTCGTACTTATTCGGTCGCTTGCTTGCGGTTGCAGAAGTCATCGAACGCAACGCACAGCTAGAGGATAAACGCACGACGAATGCGATGCGCTACATGAACGCATTCCAAATGAACCCACAGCGCACATGGATGACGATTTACCATAGTTTAACGCCGTATCGTCAAAAGCTAGGTGGAAGCGGCATCTATTACGACCGTGTGCTGCAAGACATTATCGCACAGTTTGAATCAGAGGATTACATGAGCAACAAAGCGTTAGACGGTCAATATTTACTTGGGTATTATAGCCAGCTAAAAGCGTTTTATACGAAAAAAGACAAAGACGGAGGGAACGAATGATGACAACGTTACAACAAAAAATTGATTTTGCAGTCGTGTTTAGTGTAGAAAATGCCAATCCAAATGGTGATCCGTTAAATGGTAACCGCCCACGCCAAAACTTTGATGGTTACGGGGAAGTCTCAGACGTATGCATTAAGCGTAAAATTCGCAATCGCTTGCAAGATGCAGGAGAAGCGATTTTTGTACAATCAGATGACCGTGCAGCAGACGGTTTCAAAAGCTTAAAGGACCGCGCTGATGCAGTGAAGGATTTACTTGCGTTAAAAAAGGATAAAAAGAATGCGGACCCCGTGCTTTATGCTGCACGCGCTGCACAAGAATGGTTTGACGTGCGTGCATTCGGGCAAGTATTCGCGTTTAGTGGTGATACATTATCCGTTGGTGTACGTGGGCCGGTGTCACTTCACCCTGCGATTAGCTTGCAGCCTGTGAACATTACGAGTACGCAAATTACAAAAAGCGTAAACTCGGTAACGAAGGACGGCAAAAGCTCAGACACGATGGGTATGAAGCACCGCGTAGATTTTGGCGTATACAAGTTTGTCGGCAGCATTAACCCGCAGCTGGCAGAGAAAACAGGCTTTACATATGAAGACACACAAAAAGTAAAAGAAGCGCTGCGTACATTATTTGAAAACGATACGTCATCTGCTCGTCCAGACGGCTCAATGGAAGTATTACATGTGTATTGGTGGGAGCATGACAGCAAAATGGGACAATATTCTTCAGCGAAAGTACACCGTAGCCTAAGCGTTACGATGCCAGAGGACGCGATGACAATTGACGCGCTGAACATTGAATTAACAGAGCTTGAAGGGCTGACGCCAATTGTTTACGACGGACAGTGATTACTTATTGTTGTCGGGCATTCAGCATTTTCAATTTTGTCGTCGGCAGTGGGCGCTCATTCATATTGAGCAGCAATGGCTCGAAAATGTAAAGACGGTGGAGGGGCAGGCGGTGCATACGAAGGTTGACCAGCCTGCTGTGAAGGAAAAGCGCGGCGACAAAATTGTCGTGCGCGCGATGCCCGTATTATCGCATGAACTGGGCATTCAGGGTGTGTGTGACGTTGTAGAGTTTCATCGAAGCCGCGACGGTGTATATTTATCTGCGTATGATGATACGTATACGGTTCACGTCGTTGAGTATAAACGTGGTAAGCCAAAGCGCGGCAAGGAGGATGTTGTACAGCTTGTCGCACAAGTGATGTGTTTAGAGGAAATGCTCGCATGTACGATTCAAGAAGCATCGCTGTATTACGATGAAATTCGTCGTCGCCAAACGATTGAGATTACGGAGGATGACAAGCAGCACGTACGCAACATGGTAAAGGAAATGCAAGGCTACTACGCACGTCAGCACACGCCAAAAGTAAAAACAGGGAAGCATTGCCTCAGCTGCTCGCTTGAGACGATTTGCTTACCTGTATTAAATGAATCAAAAAATGTCGCTGCATATATGAGGGGGTTTATGTAATGCGCAAGCTATTAAATACGCTCTATATTACAACGCCAGATATTTATTTAACGTTAAAAGGTGATACGGTCATCGTCACGAAAGAGGAGGAGCAGCTTGGGCGTGTGCCGCTACTGAATTTAGAGGCGATTTGTACGTTTGGCTATGCAGGAGCAAGCCCAGCACTTATGCATGCATGTGCGATGAAAAATATTGCGCTGACGTTTTTAGATCGAAATGGTCGTTTCTTAGCGCGCGTCGTCGGTGAATCGTATGGAAATGTCGTGCTACGTAAAACGCAGTACCGCATTTCTGATAGCCAAACAGACCGACTGCACTACGCGAAGCATTTTATTTTCGGCAAAATCGCCAATCAAAAATGGATGCTTGAGCGAGCGACGCGTGAAAATCCGATGCGTATTGACGTGCCTGTTTTTAAAGAAGCGTCTGCCCGACTAAGTAGCATGCTGAAAGATGTGCTCGCATGTGACAACGAAGAGTCGCTACGAGGAATCGAAGGACAAGCAGCATTGCTTTATTTTCAGCTGTTCAATCAACTCATTTTGCAGCAAAAGGACGATTTCGTATATAAAACGCGCAGTCGCCGTCCACCGCTTGACCGTGTGAATGCGTTGTTATCATTTACGTATACGCTGCTCATGAAAGATACGGCGGCTGCGCTTGAGAATGTAGGGCTTGATTCGTACGTCGGGTTTTTACATACAGATCGACCGGGTCGCCAATCGCTTGCACTCGACGTGATGGAGGAGCTACGTTCAGTCGTAGCGGATCGTTTTGTACTGAAGCTCATTAATAAAAAAATGGTCAGTGCGCAAGATTTTATTGAAAAGGAAAATGGCGCTATTTTATTAACGGACGATGCACGTAAAAAGTTTTTGAAGTATTGGCAAGAACGAAAGCAAGAAACGTTAACTCATCCGTTTTTAGGTGAGAAAATTAATTGGGGGCTCGTTCCACATGCGCAGGCGTTATTGCTTGCACGTACGATTCGTCAAGATGTGGAGCAATACCCACCATTCATTTGGAAGTGATTCGATGTTAATTTTAGTTACGTATGACGTTGCTGTGAGTAAACCACTCGGGCAAAAACGATTGCGCCGCGTTGCAAAAGTATGTGAAGCGTACGGTATGCGTGTGCAAAATTCAGTGTTCGAATGCAAAGTCGATGCGACACAATATAAGCAATTGCAACTCGCCCTGCTCGATATTATTAATGAATCTGAAGATAGTTTGCGCTTTTACGAGCTTGGTAACAATTATAAAAATAAAGTTGTCCATTTCGGTGTGAAGGACACGCTGAACGTCGAGGAGCCACTTATTTTGTAACAATGCAAGTGGCAATATGATAAAAGTGGAATCATTTTGTCTCTCTCTGTATAGGGAGAGTGGATTAACAATGCTTAAAAATACCGATACGCATATTTGAAAATTTTTTTTCGCTACGATAAAATATGCGTAAGCACATGCATATGTGTGAGTATGTCTCTTTCTATGTGCAGGAAGAGCGGATTGAAATAAATTGAGCAATAAGTACGAACGGTGTCTCTCTCTGTATAGGGAGAGTGGATTGAGTGAGAAATGGGGGAGTGGCATGGACAACGCAGGGAAATTGTATACGATTGGTGAAATTGCAAAGCTCACAAATTTGTCGATTCAAACGCTACGTTATTATGACAAAATGGAGCTTTTAAAGCCTGCGCTTGTCGATGAGGCAACGAATTATCGTTATTATACAGAGGCACAAATGTATTACATCGATTTAATTAAGTCGCTGAAATACATCGGTACATCGCTAGAGGATATTAAATATGCCCAGTCGCTCACAACCGAGCAGCTCGTTGCGTTTTTGGCGCAGCAGGAGAACATTGTCGAGCAAAAGCTGCGTAAAATGAAAGAAGTGCAGCAAACATTATTGAAGACGAAAAAGCAGCTAGAGGATCAACTCAATATTCCGAGCTTTACGGAAGTGTACGAGCGACAGGAGGAGGCAGAGCGCTTGCTTGTCGTTCGCGCAAACGATTTAACACCCGCGTATATTCCGACATCGTATTTCTCATCGATGCTTCAAACGGTCGAGCGAGGAGGCAGTGTCATGAATAATCGGTACGGTGGGATTTTTGCGTTGCAGCCATACGATTCGCTTGACGTGTTGCACTATGACTATTTGTTTACACCGCTGTTGACGGAGCGCTATATTGAGGAGCTTAACCCTGGGATGGACGTCATGCGCATGAAAGCAGGGCGTTACGTGTGCATCGCGTTTATTTTCAACGCACATACATATTTGGAGGAATATGAGCGCTTGTATACGTATATAAAAGAGCATGCACTCGTGCCGCTATCGGATGTGTATGAGTTTTATATGCCGATGAGCTATTCGCCACATGAGGATACGCAATACATCGTGGAGCTTAAAATAAAGGTGGACTAAAAAATAGAGCGCATCGATTGACTCTATAGTTACTATAGGGTTTATGCTAGTACATATAGTTTACTAGTATAGGAGAATAACGATGGAGAAAAAACAAAAATTAACACTCGCCATTTTATTAATGAACTTATTCATTGCGTTTTTAGGTATCGGGTTAGTTATTCCGGTGTTGCCAACGTTAATGAACGAGCTAAATATTGATGGGAAAACAGTAGGCTACTTAACAGCCGCATTTGCATTAACACAATTGATTGCATCACCATTTGCCGGAAAAGCAGTTGACCGATTTGGACGAAAAATTATGATTGTTATCGGTCTATTTATTTTCGGCTTCTCAGAATTTTTATTCGGTTTTGGTAAAACAATTGAAGTCTTATTTATTTCACGTATTTTAGGTGGTTTAAGTGCGGCCTTCATTATGCCAGCTGTTACGGCGTTTATCGTGGACATTACGACGATGGAAACGCGTCCAAAAGCGCTCGGCTACATGTCAGCGGCAATTAGTACAGGTTTTATTATCGGTCCCGGGATAGGTGGGTTCTTAGCAGAGATTGGTACGCGTGTGCCGTTTTACTCAGCGGGCGTACTCGGTGTCGTGGCGGCGATTTTATCCCTTCTTTTACTGCGTGAGCCAGAGCGTCAAGAAATGCAAGCTGACGAATCAGAAGATGCAGGAAAGAGTAGCTTACGTAAAGTATTTATGCCAATCTTCCTCATTGCCTTTGTCGTTATTTTCATTTCGTCATTCGGTCTAGCGGCGTTTGAGTCATTCTTCTCATTATATGTGGATCATAAATTTGCATTTACAGCGACAGACATTGCGATTGCCATTACAGGTGGTGCGATTTTAGGTGCGATTTGCCAAGTTGTATTATTTGATTCGATGATGAAAAAACTCGGTGAAATTAAGTTAATTCGCTGGATGTTATTGTTCTCGGCGTTTTTAGTGTTTGCGATGACGCTTGTGAACTCGTACTGGATGGTTATGCTTGTAACGTTTACCGTGTTTATCGGCTTTGATTTGATTCGACCAGCCGTGACGACGTATTTATCGCGTATTGCTGGCAATGACCAAGGATTTGTCGGAGGGATGAACTCGTTCTTTACATCGCTTGCGAACGTCTTTGGCCCGGTTATTGGTGGGATTTTATTTGATATTGATATTAACTATCCATACTATTTTGCGACGGTATTTATTATTGTTGGATTAGTCATTGCGATGATGTGGAAAGAACCGGCAATGAAGAAAATTGTATCATAATTGCTAGAAAAGTAGTATGCCACTGTGCGGAGGGCACTGAAAAAGTCACTGAATCAATAGGAAGGGCATGTTGGAACAAAAATTGTTCCAACATGCCCTTTTCTTCGGTGTAGTTGATTTCTGTTTTGGTAGACACTTTTCGCAGGCGCGACGCCAACGCCATGTTCAGTAGAATACCTTTTCGCTCAAAAGTGGTTC
>JAXJTE010000216.1:0-2394 GCA_036309765.1 Caryophanon sp.
ATGTAATGAATGGCTGCGAGCAAATACGCACGGTCTGCTGCATCTACTACAAGCTTTGTCGCATCGCCGTCATAAAACGTATCGGTCGTACCAACATACACTTTGTTGTCACGTGGAATCGCAAAAATCATGCGCCCATCTGAATGGTCAAAATAAACAGGCTGCTGAAGCGGGAAATGCTCGGCATCAATGACGACATGTACCCCTTTTGTGAGCACTAAATGCTTGCCCTCTACTTCCTCGACAAAGCCGCGCACCTCGTCTACCCACGGACCCGCCGCATTAATGACGCGCTTTGTTTTCAGCTTATACGTCGCGTTCGTTAAACTATCGGCTATCGTCACCGCAGTAAAGGCGATATTTTTTTCATCAATGGCGACTGCTTTTGCATAATTTACCGCATGAACACCGCGCATTGCAGCCGCCTTTAACACTTCGATCGTCAAGCGTGCATCGTCCGTGCGGTATTCGACGTACATGCCGCCACCGAGCAAGCCATCTTTCTTCAACGTCGGCACGCGCGCAAGCACTTCGTCACTCGACAGCATCGTTCTGCGCTCCTCACGCTTGACGCCTGCTAAATAGTCATACACCGTGAGCCCCAGTGCGGTCGTCGCCTTATCAAACGTGCCATCTGTATAAAACGGCAGCAACATCCAAAGCGGCGTCGTCACATGGGGCGCGTTTTCGTATACGACAGCACGCTCTCGCCCTAGCTCTGCCACTTCCTTTATTTGCGCTTGCTTTAAATAACGTAGACCACCGTGTACAAGCTTCGTCGAGCGGCTAGACGTCCCTTCCGCAAAATCTTGCATCTCAACAAGCGCTACTTTCAAGCCACGTGTCACCGCATCGAGTGCGACACCCGCGCCCGTAATGCCTCCACCAATCACAACGACATCATACAATTCTCCGTCCATTTGTTGTAATAATTGCGTACGCTCTTTACTCGAAAACATGGTCTCACTTCCTTCACGTTAATATTCCCTCCAGGCGTGTTGATTAGCTATTCAATTGGCAGTTCGCGTAGTGCGGCTCGCGTTCCTAGGGCTCGGCTCAAGCCTCCTCGCCGTTTCGTTCCTCACGGCTGTGGGGTCTTGAGTCACGAGCTTTTCCCCAAGGAGTCTCGCCGCGCGCTCCCTGCCACCACAATGCAGCATTCATTTCAGTCTTGTCACTGAAGAAAACCAATTCAACTGTATAAAAGTGGCTAATCAACAGACCTGATTCCCTCCCTCATTTTGTTCCCCTTTTCGCCTCGCATAAACAAAAAAATCGCCTCCTCAATGTAAGGAGACGATGCGCTTATTTTACTTCTTCTTGCTCAAATTGAATGCCTGTAATGTGTACGTTCACTTCGGCAGTTTCAATTGCTGTCATGTTCATGATCGTTTGACGAATGTTTGATTGAATTTCCTTTGCAACTTTTGGAATCGTCGCGCCGTATTTCACTGTGCAATATACATCGACAATAATTTTGCCTTCTTCTGAAACGTTTGTTTTCACGCCTTTGCTATGTACCTTTTTGCCAAAGCGCTCGACAACACCTGATGCGAAGTTGCCACGCGTTGCCGCTACACCTTCTACTTCATTTACGGCAATACCTGCGATGACCTCGATTACTTCCGGTGCGACTTCAATTTGACCAAGTTCCTCTTTTCCGACCGGTGTTGGTTGTACGAATGATTGTGTAAGCTTTTCAGCCATTGTATTCATCCTCTCTATTTGCTATGCCCATAATTATACTACAAAATGATTCATATATTGAATGAAAACCTTTGTTACATTGAATTTCTTTGCCTTTTTAGCGATAATAAAAAAAAACAACACGCGTGTTCATTGCACGCCTATCATGAAGGAGCCTTTTCCAATGAAACGCCTACTTTTTTCCACGCTGATGTTGCTATGCCCTACCGCCGCACACGCAAATGAGCAAGCTGTCATCGGTGAACAGCCGCTTGATTGCGCACACGTCACGTACTTGCAACATGTCGACATTACGGTTGGCGAACAATGCGACCGCTCGCTACAACACGCCGAGCCAACACGCACTTTTTTTGACGTCGATCCAATCGCCGCACCGCTACTTAATTCGTGGGCACTGCCTTACACATTCACAGCACCAGCGTACGAGCCAATCCATCAACAAACGCTCGCCATTTTAGATACGGGCTTTACGACGACGAGCAGCTGGCTACAATCATTTGTGACGCATACGTATGACGTTGTAAACGACACTACCGTTGCTGAGGACACGATTCACCACGGAACAGCCGTCACAGCGAACGCCATTTTAGCGATGCAGCACGCACCCGCTACGATTATCGCTATTAAAGTTGATGCGAACGGTAGCTTATCCGTCGTTCGCATCAACTTTAATAGCGATAATCGTAG
>JAXJTE010000217.1:0-3577 GCA_036309765.1 Caryophanon sp.
AAGCTCTTCTCCTCTTTTCCTTCTATCTCTAGAACGCCTTTCTTCGACCATCACCGCAATTTTCTTTAAACGAAAATGCACGTCATTGCCCATGCAAAAAGCAAGATGATGCCACCAATGCTCGCCCGCGTTTAATTGTTCGGCAATTTCTTGATTTGTCGATGCTTGCGAAGTGCGCTTTAATTCAATTAAATACACTTCTTTTGCATCTAAATCGATAATGATAGCATCACAATCTTTCCGTGGCGAAATTTTTTGAAAATCTTGCTCTAAATAATTCGACTTTTTTTTAATCTTTGGCAAGTTTAAAACAACGCCTCTTACTGACGTTGATTTTAATCTAACTTTTAACGTATAGTCTACATTTGCATCTTTTTCTTGTAAAAGCGTGTCTCTTTCAAAAACTGTATAACAATCTGCATTTAATTTATTAACGTTCACGTTCTTCGTTACCTTGTGCAGCTTTATTTTTTCGAGAACGCTCTTCTAGTAAATCTAAATATTCATCTTCAATTTGTACAACGATATCGTTAAAGTTATTAAATGCCTCGGTTTCATCCATTAAGTCGATTCGGTTTACCATGCCATCTTCAAAATTGTACACGGCTACATTATTAGCATGTAGCCCTTGTTCATCTCTAATTTCATTTTGCAGCATGATGTTTTGAATTTTTCGCACTAAAAAATCGCTATGCGTCGAGATGATGACATGAATGTTTTTAGCGACCATTAAATTGAGCAACTTCGCAAACTGTATTTGATTCGCAGGATGTAAATTCATTTCCGGCTCATCGATGATTAAATAGGTTAGCTTGGAATGGTCGATGTTTTCTAAAAAATAGTCTAAACCGTATAACGATTTAATAGACGATGACGTAATGTGCAGTGGAATCATATGTGACTTATATCGATTTTTCCCAATTTGTGAGCGGAAGAAGCTTTTGTCCGTATTCGCATCGATGACAAATTGTCCTTTAATAATATTTTCCCGAACGAATGCAGCTAATGGTTTATTTTCATCAATATCATAGTTTGAAATACTATTAATAAACTTTAAGTAATCGTCAATCGGCTCTGGAAATGACGTGTTCATTTGCTTTAAACTTTTTAAAAGTTGCGTATCTGGCACATGCCCATTTATACTCATTGCGTTATTAATAATATCTAGCATTTCGATTTTATTCGCATTTAACTGTCCTCGAAAAACGTTAATACCGATGCGCTCTGAAGGAATGTAAAATGTATTTAAATTTTTCTTAACTGATTGCATAATTAACGTATCTACAAACATTTTCATTCGATTCATCGATAATATTTCATTCAATTCGTTATTACTCATTAATATCGTACATTGATTCTCTAGCACTTCTAATAGTATTTCTGTGCCCGCTACATTAATTTTATGTTCATTGATTTGATTAATATTTAATAACGCAACGATTTCATCAGAAGAAACGTTAACATCGACATGTTCAAACACATTCGATTCCGACTTAAATAGTGACTCTAGCATTTTCGCTTTATTTTCACGTAAGTTGTTCATCATTGTTTCGACGATTTTTTTTACAAATACATCTTTTGAGAAAGAAATACTACCATGCTCGACGAAATGCTGTAAATCCTCCTCCGTTAAAAACCCTTTCGTTAAAATCGGTAAATTTTTGAGTATACCGTAAATTGTGTACGACATATACGTTTTCCCTTGATTATTCGCGCCACAAAAAATAGTAAGTGGCGCTAATTTGATTTCTCCGTTATCAATAGGACCTAATTTAGTTATTTGCAAATTAACCCCTCCTTGTCATTCATTTTATCATAATACGCTCGCTTAAATACATACATTACTGATACCATTCACCAGCACTCGACAAGCTTTCAACTCCTCTGGCAACTCCACTTGAACTGGTTCCTGACATACAAGCGGCTTGCGTCCGTTTTGCAGCGTAATCGTCACGACACCGTCAAAGGCGCACACGTCAATCGTAACCGCCTTCACTTGCTCACGTAGCGTCACCGTTAAGCCCGCTTTGTCCGTAAAACTTACCGTTCCTGCTGCACCTTTATATGCGCCAAACCAGCTATTGCCAAAGCGCTCTAGCAGCACGCGATAATCCGCTTCGTCGCGCACGTCCTCTTGTTTCGTCTCTTCTTGCTGCACACCCCATTCGTCACCGTTCGTAAACTGCACATGTATTCCATTATCCGTTCGTATAATGCTTTGCACGTTTTCCTTTTTCACGCACGTCCATTCATCTGTTGCTGGTATATACGTATACAGCGCCTGCTCGTCGACGTGATGGACGTACAATTGCCCATCATACATGACGCATTGCTGCACGCGAACGGCTGCGAGTTTTGTCGTCTGCAATGTATGCACGTCCATTTTCATGAGATGCGCCGTGCCTTTTTGTGGGTAATATAGGTGCGTATTGTCAATCGCAGCGTCGTATATACCTTGCATCGCAGCGTAACGCTCGCTTGTGCACGGTGGATAATGTTCTAAATTCCACTGATGGTCACGTTGAAATACGTCGTCTGAGCGTAAAAAATAACGGTAGCGAATTGATAAATTTTGCACGCGTTTGCCGAGGTCATTCCATGTCGCGTCAATATGGTACCACTGCCCGTCCAGCTCGACCATGTTCCACGCGTGGCCAAGATTGCTCTCACCATCAGCTTTCCCGACGACGTAATGACACGGAATATCGACGGCCTCCATCATCTTTTGAAAGAGCAGCGCATACGCCATGCACACCCCTTGCTTTTCATGCATAAACGTATACACCGTAAATGGTGAGCCAGTCGTGTTCATTTCGTAGTCGTACGCGCGAATAATGTAGTCGTGCACCGCGATGATTTTTTGAAGCGGCGTCATCTGCTCGTCGATGATACGCGCTAAAATGGCATCAATTTGTGTCAGCACCCATTTTTCCTCGTCACGCGTCATGCGGTAGCGCAGCGTGAAATCGATTTTAATGCGGTTTTTCGATACGACTTTGTAGCGCATGTTGCGGCTTGCGCAGTGCTGCGTGTAAAACGGCTGCTGCAAATGGCATAACGCGAACGCTTCGTCGAGTAATGCCTCCATAGATGTAGGTAGTCTTCCTGTTACATGCAATGTAAATTGGCGGTCCATTCGCTGCATATGTGCTACGATTGCCGGTAATAGCTGCTTGGCCGTAATCGTCGTCGCCTTTAAGCCCCCTGCTGCTTGAAATGACGGCAGCGATTCAAAATAAATAGTCATTATAAATTCCTCATTCATGTTTTTTCTCATCATACAAACGTTTCACAAAAAAAGCGAGTGCGATGAGTCATTGCTCGGTCGCACCCGCTACTTTATTAATTCGTTTTGAAAATTTTAATTTCTGCTAATAGCTCATCGACAATGCTTTCTAGTGCTTCTGCTGTTGCGGAAATTTCCTCAAGCGAGCAAAGCTGTTCTTCGGTCGCAGATGATGCTGTTGCAAGCATTTTGCGTGACTTCTCGGAAATATCCTCGACTTGACGGATATCGTGTACGACAAAGTCTCCTTCTTTCGCAATTTTTTCCGCACGCTCGCGTACTTCCTCTAAT
>JAXJTE010000218.1:0-7017 GCA_036309765.1 Caryophanon sp.
GAAGTACATATTCGCTTCACAGATGGCACACCGATTACGTATGTGGATCGCACAACGACGAACGGTACAATTTTTGTGCATACGTCGCGTGACATTTTCACGTACGCAACTGGAGATAACACATGAACTTCTCACGACTAAAGTCGCGAGTTTCGAAAAATCGAAACCCGTGATGGTTCGTCTGTGAGATTCCTGCTTCAACGGATTCGTAACCTCCTCCTCCACAGGCATACACCGTCGTTCCAACGGCAGAAGCGTCTGTTAGTTACGCATGACGCAAAATGCGAATGCCTTCCTGTTTAATATTGATGGCGGCATTCTGATCGCGGTCGTGCTCCGTTCCGCACGCACCACATACCCACATCCGGTCCGAAAGTGTCAACCCGGTTTCTTTTTCTCCGCAACAATGACACGTTTTAGAAGATGCGAAGAAACGTCCCACAGAAACGATTTTTTTATTCGCCCATTCCGCTTTATACGTTAAAAAGGTAACGAATGTTGACCAACCAACATCGACAATACGTTGTGCTAAGCGCTTGTTTTTTACCATCCCTTTTACATTCAAGTTCTCTAAAGCAATCACTTGGTTTTCGTTGATTAACTTACGCGATTGTTGATGTAAAAAGTCTTTTCGACAATTGGCCACACGCATATGACATTTCGCCAATTTCTTCTGTTGTTTCCGATAATTGGCGGAGCCTTTCACCATGCGGCTTAATTGACGTTGTTCCTTTTGTAGTCGATGCAGGTACCTTTGTAAGTAACGCGGATTCTCTACTTTAACTCCATTTGAATCGATATAAAAATGCGTGAGTCCTAAGTCGATGCCTAACACATGTTGCTCCTTAACCGCTGACCAATCGACTGTTGACGGTAGCGCCATCGTTTCCTCGATAGTGAGCGCAATATGAATCGTCCCATTGCTCTGTAGGGACACCGTAGCACGTTTTATATGACGAGCAAACACGTCTGTCTGCACATATTCCCACTGTTTTTTTGAAAAACGTACTTTCACCCAACCGATTTTCGGTAGCTTTACTTGTCTCTTCTCAACATCGAGTTGAATGTTGTTGTTTGTGAATTTCGTTGTGTAACTTTGACGGGATGCATGTTTCGATTTAAAGCGAGGGAATTGGTTTTGTTTGTTGAAAAAACGCTGAAAGGCTTCTTCTACTTGTTCAATGCCTGTTTCGAGCGCAAATTTATCAACGGCCTTCATCCAACTAAACAGCTCATGTTGTTTCAACGAATTCAGGGCTTTTTTAAATTCTGCGCCAGAAAGCGTTTCGCCTGTGTTGTCATACACTTCTTTTCGTTCGGCTAAATAAAAGTTATACGCAAAACGATGCGCACCCGCGAATTGTTTCATTAAATCTTCTTGATATGAAGTCGGGAAAGCACGTAATTTCAAACCGTATAATTTTAGTTTTTTGCCTTCTACTGCTAATTCTTTATTTTTCTCTTTTACTGTTTTGCGTTTCTTTTTTGGTTTTTCATTCACGGTTTCCACAACATTCACCTCATTTCGTGATTTCTTTTGGTCTACCAACTTTACGTTCTTCCGTTTGTTGGTTTTCGATATATTTTTTTATGTGTTCTTCTGTATGATCTGAGACCGTACAAACGAAGTAGGAAGGATTCCATAAATGCCCGCCCCAAAGCTCTTTCTTAAGCGAAGGGAATTCTTTGAAAAGAAAACGAGCCGTGTTTCCTTTCAACGCTTTCATCATCGTTGGGATGAAATGTTGTGGCGAACATTCAATTAACATATGTATATGGTCTCCATCTGTTTCCATTGTAACAATTTGAAATCCATGTGTATTGGATTGTTCGATTAATAATTCTTTCAAACGCTTTTCTATTTCATTATATAAAAGCTTTTTCCGATACTTAACACACCAAACAATATGATATTGAATATCGTAAACGTACCCTCTACCTTTTTTGATTTCCATCATTCTTCACCCGATTACATGTTAACATATGTAATTTATTCTCGTCAAAAAAATACGCCCTAACTCATGACTAAAGTCAAAAGTGTGCGGGCGCTAATCATCAAAGCTTGTCGCACCTCGCATGTACGACTGGCTAAAACGTGAGCTACAAAAGGAGAACGTTTAATATGAGAAACATCGCCGTATTATATAGCGGACATGCCGTACATTTACCGAGCCGAAGTTTGCGCAGTACATTCAGCAGCTCATTTACATTCGTGACTTTGACGAAACAATGCTTGCGGACGTTGACGTATTAGTCGTGCCGTCGCAGCTGCATTTGCCGACGTTTTTAACAATCGTCCCTGCTATTCATCGCTTTGCTGACCGCGGTGGCGTTGTCGTCGCATTTGGTCCACAGCCGGAAAACTGGATTCCGAACCAAAACTGGGAGCTGCGCGAGACGAACTTTTGGTGGTGGCTTGAAGCAGGCGCAGATTCTGGCTTACGCTTAGTCGCACCAGAACATCCTGTATTTAAAGACGGCTTTTTAAACATCTCCGCATGCACATGGCATCAGCACGGCGTCTTCCATTTACAAGAGGGCATGACGTCACTGATTGATATGAAAGATGGTGGCTCGCTATTGTATGTAGACGACGTAAGCACAAACGGCACGTGGATTGTGACGACGCTTGATCCAGACTTCCATTTCGGCTCATACTTTATGCCGGCGACCGAGAAGTTTTTAGAAGGCTTCTTCCCGTGGATTGCTTCAGGTAAGCTCGTTTAATACAAAACCTCCTAGCATATGCTATAATTTTTATAAATAGCAAATGAGGAGGTTTTGTAACATGCAACCATTCAACATCTACGTTACAAATATTACCGCAGCGTTAACGATATTAAAGCAAGCGAATATTTCCGCAAATAACGGCGGCACATGTATTAACGTATGGATTGACCCAGCAAAACAAACCGAAACGATTTTACTATTAAATAAAGGGAATATCGTCGTCTATGATATTGAGGCGGCAAGTTAATACATACTCGAATCATTCGATGCTTCATCGCTTCGAATGATTTTTTTAACCGTTGGAGGTGATTTACATGCAAGATAAACGACCGTGGTATTTTTCAGAATCTTTTTTCATCATTTTATTTTTTGCGTTACCGCCTGTTGCACTCGTCTATTTCTTCATCATTCGTAACAAAATAAGCGTGAAGTTTGAGCTATTTATGGCCGCATTGCTCACTATTTTTTGGGCATTTCGCTTATTCGTGCCACTGACGCCAACGCAAACGTATATCGGTGTGGCAATTGTCATTTTATGGCCGTTTGCGTTTATTATTATGACGCGCACAAATCGCTCAGAAAGCTAACGGAAAAAAGGGTATCGGAAAAAAATAATTTCTCCGATACCCTTTTGCATTTATACATAAAATTTTTCTGTTTGCTGGCGCAGTTCTTCTGCCACCGCATGTAGCTCGCCTACCATATGCTTTACCTCGTCGATTTCATTGCGCTGCTCATTTGCAGATGCGGCAACTTGTTGTGCTGCCGCTGCGGATTGCTCAGAAATCGCTGAAATACTTTCCATCTCGCGTAGCACATGCTCTTTTTCATGAAGCATCGTGTGTAGTTTGCCGAGCAACTGTTCAATTTCTTGTGCGAGCGTTTCACTGAAATGTAACTGCTGCTCAAATGCATGCCCTGTATGAATAACGAATTGTGTTTGCGACTGCATAATATCGGCACTTTTTGCGACTACTTGCTGCGTCTGTGTTGATGCTTGCAAAATATGCTGCACCGTTTGTTGTACGTTCTCAGCTTCTTTATGTGACTGCTCAGCAAGCTTACGTACTTCGTCAGCTACGACGGCAAATCCTTTTCCTGCCTCGCCGGCGCGTGCTGCTTCAATTGCGGCGTTTAATGCAAGCAAATTCGTTTGCGCGGCGATGTCTTGAATCGTTTTCATGATCGTATTAATGCTGTCGATTTGTATCACGAGTTCATTCATTTGCACATTTAGCTCATTGTTGACTGCATGCGTTTCGTCATTATGCGCTTTTAAACGCGCCACTTCGTTCATCCCTTTCGTCGCCTGCTCCGTTGATGCTTGCACTTGGTACGTCATTTCACCTGAGACACGTGACACATCATCCATTAAATACCCTAGCCTCACAATGCGCTCGTTCGCCGCTTCAATGCTTTCAGTTTGTACTTGTACACCTTGTGAAATATGAAACACCGCATCTGACACATCACCTGTTAAATGTGACACATCGTTCATTGTACGGTACATAGCACTTGCATTATCATTCATTTTGTCGGAGCCACCCTTCACATCTTCAATAACGTGTGACATTTTTTGACGCATATCATTGTAGGACGTCGCAACGCTGCCAATTTCATCTGCCTCAAACGTTCGCTCGTCAATCGCTGCCGTCAAATCGCCGTCTGATGCTTTTGCTAATGCGTTTTTCACATGAATTAACGGCGATAAATTTTTACGCAGTACGAAAATCACGATCGCTGCAAGCAATAAAGAAATAACGATTGCCGACACAACCGCTTGCATAAATAAATTGTTGTACGTGCTTAATATGTAACTTTCAGGCACAACCGATTCCACGAACCATTTTTCTTCAATATTGCCAACTTCAATCGGAATATACATTGTTAGCACACGCTGGCTCGTCGCATCTGAATAACGTGATACGACCTCTCCTTGCTGAACCCGCTTATTCACATCCATTGTATGCGGATACAGCTCAAATATACTTTTTCCGATTTCGTCTCCTTTATTGTGCGTGCTCATAATATAACCATTTGCCGTTACCGCACGCTGACTGCTGCCTTCCTGACTATACGCCGCTAGCACTTCTCCAACAAAATGCAGTGGGAAATCTGCGTACATCCCACCGATTACATTGCCGTCGTCTGTAATGAGTGGCAAGCTCATCTTCACCGCTTGCACTACTTCATCACCTAATTTGTACTCATATGGGTTCGTTAACATTACGCGCTTTTCTACTAGTGGCTGCTCGTACCATGGCTGCTCTTTAAAATCACGTAGCGGCTTTACGACAAGATCCTCGTTCACATAAGAAACGTACGGAGAGAAATGGCCTTCCGCATCGACAAACTGCTTCGCGCGTGGTGACGTAATGCTTACAACACCTGGATATAATACAATCGACGAGCTAATGAGTTCCTCGTGCTCTCGCAAGTTCGCATAGCGCATATTTAAAACCGTATCGCCCGTTAATCCACCTTGCTCATACAATGTCAAAATCGTACGTCGCTCCGTTTCTAAATAGCTTAATATGCTTTCAAGCGTCGTCTCAATTTGCTTTGCCATCTCGCGTGTATTCGACTGCGCAAGCTCCTCCATTTTTTCAGTCGAATCATCATGAACAACCTATAATGTCATTGCTGCGTTCACTGCAAACATGAGCAAGAACGAACAAATGATAATGGTCGATAGCTTAAAAACAATTCCTCTTTTCATATAGACACCCCTACGTTACGTGAATTCCTTTTCATAGAAAGCATTATATAACAAAAATTATTACGTATGCACTAATTATAATATCTAAAAGTAAAAAGAACCGAATGACATATATTGTCTCCTTTATCTTAAAGAAAAAAGGACTAAAGATTTAAATATAAACCTTAAAATTACGTTATTTTCACATATTCCTATACAAAAGAGACGAGTTAATAACATATCTATAATATATTACTATAACTTAAAAATAAAAAAACGTGATAATTCGATATCGATGAAATATCACAGCAAATCAATTGGCAAGAGCGTATTGCAGCTCGCGACTATAGCCCGCCATGTTTTAACTTCCTTACAAAAAGGGAATGACATAACATGAATAAAGGGGGCGTTTCATCATGTCAGTTAGTCGAAAAATTAACCAAGCATTTGTTTTCCTCATTGTCTTAATGGTCATCTCACTCATTGCCACAATTTATCAGCTCAACGTATTAAATAGCGAAATGCACAACGCCGCAAATAACGAAAACGACCGTATGACAGAAGCATATGCAGTCGAAACAGCTGCGATTGCATATGGAGCTGCGTTACGTGCGCATGCGCTAACACAAACGTCCGCGATGGAAGAAGCTCTTGTAGCAACACAGGAGACGTTACGTACAAATATGCAGCAGCTTGCGACAAATAGCGATGCGGATTTAAGCGCCATGCAAGCATCCGTCGATTCATTGCTCGCATTTGCTAACACTATGACAAATGAACGTGTCACAACACAATACGATGCATCACTGCAACAACTCAGTGCGGCATTACTACCTGTCGTTGATTTTCATAAAGCACAAAAAAACGATAGCTTAGCCGCCGCTTCGTCCATCGTCACATCATCTAAAGTATTCTCATGCATTTCGATTATTATTACGATTGCTGTTTGTGTGCTGCTCATTTTCATGGTGCGCCGCATTATTACAACACCGCTCAAAAAAGTCGTCCACATTGCCGAACGTATTGCAGATGGGCATTTGTCTGATGCGCCGCTTACACATAAAACGAACGACGAAATCGGTCAGCTCACGAGCGCCTTTAATCAAATGAAAGAAAACTTGTACGACATTATTTATGGCGTACAGCAAAACACCGAACAACTAACTCGATCGGCACAAACGCTCGCAACGAACACGAGTGAAATTACGAGCGCAACACAGGCAATGAGCAGTCATGTACACGCAACAGCGAACGTCACAACAGCTGCGGCCGAAAAAGCGATGAATAGCGTATCGTTCTTAGAGGAAACAACAGTTGGCATCGAAAAAATTGCCGAGGCGACAAACACGCTGCACAGCAACACGCTCGCGATGGCAACAAACGCACAGCACGGCATTGACACCGTCGTAAGCGCACAGCAGCAAATGAACGTCATTCACGATTCGACGCAGCTGATCGCCAACTTAACGGAAAAGCTCAACGTCCAGTCGCAGGAAATCGGCAACATTACGCGCGTCATTACAGAAATTACGGAGCAGACGACCTTGCTTGCACTAAATGCCGCGATTGAAGCAGCACGCGCAGGCGAA
>JAXJTE010000219.1:0-29869 GCA_036309765.1 Caryophanon sp.
GCAGTAATATGTTGTCCTCAATCGTGACGTACATTTTGTTTACACCGTACATGATTGGCTCGTTTCCTGTGTTCATGCTGCGACGTATGTAATTGGTCGTCGTCATTACATCAAACTGCTCCTCCACATTTTTCCCATGCTCATCTACAATGTTGCGCTTTAACGTATGATTGCGCACAACGCGAAACGGACTATCGTGCTCATCAATCATACGCTGAAAATCATACACAAACATTTCCCATAGCACCTCGTCACTATAAAACGTTTGCTGCAACGTTTTTAATACGACGTGATGCGACAGTATAAGCTGCGTAAACGCAATGAGTAGCACAAGCTGTAATAGCGCCTCTACGAATGTAAAGCCGTCGTTTCGTTTGAAAAATCTTTGCACGTTTCCATGTCACGCTCCTTTATCGTGTAGCGTACACAAATTGTTGGCAAGTCAATTACGTACTCATATGCCATAGCATCGACGACAAGCTGCCCACTGCTCATGCCACTATGCACAAGTTGTCTTGCCGCGTGCTGCATCGTTTCAGCTACATGTACGTCATGCTTGGCGTTTAGGAGCGAATCGCGTAAATCGCTATACATTGGCAACAAAAACAACGCACACGTACTCCAAATGAATAAGCTAAGTATCGCATCTAACAACGTAAATCCTTGCTCATCGCTGCTCAATTTCAATTCGCCCCCTACCAAACTGTATTTTCACATTGTACGAATTGCTCGTGCCTTTATATAAAAAGCGCCCAATAACGCTTGGCGACCCGCGATCTGAATAGGTAAATTTCCTTCCGCTTTGTGAATTATGCTCAAGCGTTACATTGCTCGGTAACGTACGCACCGTTTTTTTATCCTCGTAGCTTATTTCATACGTTTGCGGCGAGCGTATTTCAATCAGAGACGTGCTTTTATATTGCATCGCGACAGCTTGTGCGAGCGTAAAATCGTATTGGAACTGCGCAAGTATTTGCGAATCAACCATTTTGTTAAACGGCTGAATGACAACGACTTGGCTAATAAGTATGAGTACCCCCATGACTGACAGCACGAGCCACGCTTCGATTAATGTGTAGCCACGCTCGTTCATGATTTGTTCACCGTATTGTCGGGTTTAGGTGGATTCGTCTCTTCACCTTCGATATACGCTTTGTTTTCTTGAATAATTACTTGACGTCCATCAGGGCACTTTAATTTCTCATTGACTAAATCTGCTTTATTTAAGTATCCATTATCAACTAAATTCTTAACTGTCACCTCTGCACGTGGATTTTCAATTCGGTACGCTTCAATTTGTGAATCGACCATTTTCACATATGCCGCGCATCCTTTGTCATCAATCGTATTAAAATATTTTGTGGCATTAGGTATCATGATTAAAATCAAAACTGAAATAATCAACAATACAATTAACATTTCAATTAACGTAAATCCTTTTTGTCCTTTTAAACGTTTCATAAACGTCACCTCTCTACATAATGGTAATCATGTCGTACATCGGTAATAAAATCGCTAAATACGCGCCGACAATGCAAACGGCTACTACCGAGAACACGACGGGCTGTACACAACTAAGTGCAATTGTTTGGCGCTCCTGCTCATATTGCTCTAAGATTTTCGCATAAATGTGCAGCTCGCCCGCTAGCTGACCATTCGCTTCGCCGTGATGAATGTAGGACGTGAAGTCGCGGCGAAAATACGCATGTGCAGTTACCGCTTCTGATAACGGCATGCCGCTTAATACAAGCTCCTTTAGCTGCTCAGCAATGTGGCTAATAATGCGTGATTTATCTTGCTGCTCGCTACAAGAAAGTGCCTGCTGTAGCGACACGCCACTTTTTAAAAAGCCGCTTAAAATGTAGGCAAGCTCGCGCGTCACATACAGCTGCATATATTGACGAATAAGCGGCAAGCGATATAAAAATGCGACTTGCTGCGCCCCACTTTGCTGCTTCAGCCAACGACGCACAACTACAATTGCGACGATGGAGCCAATAAGCAACACTAAAAAAATGTCAGGCAAGCGTAAAAATAACGATGATGTCAAAAGCGACTGTTCTTCATTGCGCGATGAGAACAACGTCATCATATTGGGTAAAAAATATTGGCGGAACACAATCAAGCTCGAAAATAGACCAATGAACAGTACGACGGGGTACATCATTTTCCTTTTCGTTTGGCGTTCGAGTTCAATGCGGCGGGCAATTTGCTGCGCGGTCGTTTGGAGTACTTCTTCAAATGAGCTGTGATACGAGGCTAATTCCATAATGAGCAAATGGTTCGGTGCGATGCCGAGCTTCTGAAGTAGCACATGAATCGGTGTACCTTGGGCAAGCTGTTCGTCGACGAGTTGCTCGGCTTTCTCTTTATTTGTTGCGTAATGTGGCAGCACGATTTTCAACGCTTCGACGACCGTGTAGCCCTCCTGTAACAGCTGGGCAAGCTTCGTTAAAAAGACGTCATGCTTTTTTAGCAAAGGCTGTTGTCGTTGAATATTCAAGTTTCATCACCACCTCCTTTTGATAATGCAATTGTTTCTTCGTCGGCAACGCATAGCTTTTTTTCGCCGCGACATGCGCCAACGCCTCGACTAAATCGTGCTGTGTTAATATTTCATACAGCGCCTTTTGCGTTTTTTCATCGTCCTCCTGCACATCGACAAGCGTTTGTGCAATGATGGCACGCAGCGTTTGGCGAATGTCTTCAAGCGAAATGCCAAAATCCATGAGACGGTAAATGCAGCCAATCGTGTCCTTTGCGTGAATCGTACTTAACACGAGATGTCCGGTTAGCGCGGCACGAATCGCAATTTCTGCTGTTGCCGCGTCCCGAATTTCCCCGACGAAAATCACATCGGGCGTATGCCGTAAAATCGCTCGCAAGCCGTTTGCGTAGCTCATGCCTGCTTGCTCGTTCACCTGTACTTGTAGCGCCTGCTCATACACGACTTCGACGGGGTCCTCTAGCGTAATGACGTGCTTATGTAGCTGCTGCGTGACGTATTGCAAGCAAGCGTATAGCGTCGTTGTTTTGCCGCTTCCTGTTGCACCTGTCACGAATACAATGCCTTGCTTTTCATCAAGCAATGCCTCTAGCTGTACCGTCACACTTGGAAAATACGCCAGCTCACTTAGCGACAGTGCTACGTGCGGTGAGTGAATGCGCAGCACAATGCTCTCCTTATTTAAAATAGACGGCAATGTCGATAGGCGAAAATGATAATTCGCACCGTCTACTTCTTTGTAAAATGCTCCACTTTGCGGTTTGCGTTTTTCGGCAATGTTTAAATTCGCTAAATATTTCATGTACGTCACTAAGCGCTCCACTTGATCAACTGATAGCTCCTGTACTTTGGTGAGCTGCTGGTGCTGACGAAAAAGCACGTCGTATGCAACTTTACTTGGCATAAAATGAACGTCTGGAATTTTTTGTACACATGCTTGCTGTAGCAGCTCATCAAATGTTTGCTGAATGCTCGGCTGTGTCAAATTCATTGCGCCACCTCCCTTTTACATTTAGTATAAGAAAGGACGCTCGATTCGTAACGCGTTGTGTCGAAAATTAAATTTTTAGCTTTGCATCATTCCATTCATTTGTATGCAAAAATAATAAAATCGCGTGAACGTTATAAAAAAATAGTCTATAATTGAACAAGTTGAAGGAATTTATTTGGCAAATCGCTTGAATATAAAGGAGCACATTATGATTATTCATCCATTAAAAATTACAAGCACATTAGCTGATGAAACACGTTACTCGATTTACGAACATATTCTGAAAATTAAAAAGCCTGTAACGGTGCAGTATATTGCCGAAACATTTCATATTCATCCGAACGTAGCGCGTCTACATTTAACGAAGCTAACCGAAATTGCGGTCATTAAAGCTGAATTTGAAAAAACGGGGAAAGGCGGTCGACCGGGGCGCATTTATTCCGCGCTCGAAACAGGTGTGTCGCTGAGCTTCCCGCGCCAAGACTTCCAGCATCTCGTGACATGGCTATTCGCCTTACTGAAAAAGCTCGGTCCTGATGCGGTCGAAGCTTGTAAAGAAATCGCTTACGAAAACGGGAAAGAGGGCATGGAAAAAATGCTGTCGGTATCCACGCGCACGATAACGTTTGAGCAGCGCGTCGAAATTTTAAGCGATAGTGCTTCACTTATCGGTTATGCGGTCAACGTAGAGGAAACAGAAACAGGACGCAGATTGTTTTTCTCTTACTACAACTGTCCATTCCGTTCACTGTTATCGGAGGAAGGGGCGCTCATTTGTCCGCTGCATGAGGCGTACTTACAAGGGCAGCTTGAGGCGTTGTTTGACGTCGATGAATTTGCGCAAGTGAGCAGCATGCACCATAATTGTGAGAATTGCTTATACGAAATTACGATTCGTGATTAACATAAACAGTTTACACCTCCCCTAAAATCACCTACAATAGAAAATATAGGTGATTTCGAGTAAAAAGGAGGTAAAAATAATGGATAATATGTTCAAAATGATGGGTTTCTGGACTGCTATTTTTACTGTTTTATTTTATATTGGTGACATGAATACCGTTGCCTTGATCTTTTTAACGAATACCGGACTGTTTGTATTACTAGGCTTTATGAATTTATCTGAGCGTATGTATATGTATGTGTTCGCTGCGTACTTAACGGTGTTTTTCGCCGGCTTTACGTACTACACGACATTTATGCACACACCAGGCATGCATTAAAAAAAAAAAGCACCATTCGACATATGTCGGATGGTGCTTTTCTAATTAAAAGCCGTTTAAAAACGGATTGCTATTCATTTCTTGCTCTGGCGTCGTGTACTCACCGTGCCCTGGGTAGAGAATCGTCTCCTCAGGTAATGTTAATAGCTTATCTTGAATCGATTTCGTTAACACCTTCATCGAGCCACCAATTAAATCAGTGCGTCCTACGCTGCCACGAAATAGCGTATCCCCGACAATCGCAAAGCCGTCCTCTTTAAAAATGAACGACACGCTACCTGGTGAATGCCCTGGTGTATGTACGACGTTAAACGTAAACGAACCAATCGTCATGTCGCCCTCTTTCGTAATGAGATGCTCGTCCTTCGCTGGTTGCATCACATAGTTCGGCAGCTCCGCATATTTGCCTGAGCCGTTTTTTAACGGATCGACTAGCCAGCTTTTTTCCTCTTTATGAATGTATAGCGGCACGTCGTATTCCTCACGTAGCGCATCGACTGCACCGATATGGTCAAAGTGCGCGTGCGTCAATAAAATCGCAAGCGGCTTAACGTTTTGCTTGCGCAGCTCCTTAATTAAAAACGCCCCCTCTTCACCCGGGTCAAAAATCAAGCATTCCTTCTGTTTGTTCGCCACAATGTAGCAGTTTGTTTGTACTGGCCCTAAACTGTAGCCTCGGATATTTAACATATGCTCACCTCACCCCCATCATATCATAAGCCGCGATGTAGAGAAGCAATTAACAAAACACTAAAATACATTCACCATCTATACAGATAACACAACAAACAAAATAAATGATTATTACAGCAATTTTCAGACAAAACATCGACAAAACACGCAAAAACTTATACAATAATAGAAAGCAACTACCTTATTCGAAAGGAGTGTTTCGTCAAATGAATTTATTAATGATTATTTTTGGCTTAATTGCTGTTTGTGGCTTGCTCGGCATCGTGCAATCGATTCGTGAAAAAAATGTATTAGCACTCGTTTTTAATGCTGGCGCCGCTGCCATTTTCGGTTGGTTCGTCGTCATGACGATGTTAAATCAAGGCTTCCCGCCAACGCTTCATTAAGTTTTGCACCAAATAAAAGGGAGTGTACGGACGTCCATTTCGACGCTCGTACACTCCCTTCTTTACTTTTCATCTATCGAAAGCCAATTCATCGGTGGCTGACCGTGCTGCTGTAGCCATTCGTATTGCTCACCATATACGACAAAGCGCTGCTGTGAATCGACGATAAATGGCACGGGCGCATCCGCTGAAACAATGGACGTCATTTGCGGTATTTGCAGTAGCTCGTAGCGTGCATGTTGCTCCAACCACGCATATAGCTGTTCGTGCTGCTCATGCAATGATAGCACAGGCTCTGGCAATGTCCAGCGCTCGTTCGCACTTTGCACAACATTCGGTGCGTCTGCTGTTACATAATAGATGTCGCTTGCGCCAATGAATGCGTGCGTTGCTTGCTGAATGATGACTTTTCCTGCTTCTGTTATTTGCTCGTCGTTAACTGTGTACAACTGCCCATTTCGCATATGTACAAAGGGCGTTTTCGTCTGTACCATTTGTAGCTCGTTGTGTATGTACGTATAAACGGTCGCCTCGTAGTTTTTCGAAAATGCACTGACGCTAAACTGAGTTGCATTCGTTTGATCGAACGCTGCAACGACCTCATACGATGCGATATCGACTTCATACAAACGCTCCATATCACGCGACCAAAGTGTAATCTGTGCCACCGCATCCGACTTCGCTGAAACGATGAGCATCGTGTTACCGGATGGATGAATCAATACGTGACGCATCGGTAAATTCGCTGTATATATCGTTTCTCGTTGTCCTGTTGTGACGTCGTATGTATACAGCATGTTTTCATCTAAAAAAAGTAGCTGGTCGTTCCATATGCCAAGCAGCTTCGTCTGTGACAACATGTTCGTTTCGGCAACCGGTAACGGCTCACTACTTACTTGTAGCTCCGTTGCAGGATGCCCTGTGCAGCTCATTAATAACAGCACAGCACTTACTAACATGACGTAAAAACGAGTGTACCTCATTACATAGCCTCCTTCCCCACACGTTTTCGACTTAAAAAGAAGCTATTTTCAATGTGCTCATCGAAAATAGCTTCATTGCTTATTGTGTCGTCTCCTGGTCAATCATCAGTTGACCTGTTTTCTCATCATAAAAGCGCAATAAATCTCCGTTAATGAGTTGATCTGAATACTCTAGCTCCATGTTTACGCGCTCAATGTACGGTTCACATAACGCCATCTCAACTTGCTCGCCATTGTCGCGGTCATAACAAACTTCCCCTGCATACACAAGCTCATCTGTAATAAAACGTCCGTCACGGAAAATGACAAAATCCTCATGCTCTGCTGAAAGTAAATCCGAGCCCATTTGCATATCATAGTCTGTATCAATACCGAGTAAATGCAACACGGTCGGGCGCGTATCGACTTGCCCTGCGACTTTCTCCATGACGCCACCTTCTGTATAGCCTGGAATGTGAATGAATAGCGGCACGGATTGGAGTAACGCACTGTCATACGCTGTAATTTCCTCTTTATTTAAAAACTGCGCCATCGCCTTATTATGGTTCTCTGAAATGCCGTAATGGTCACCATACATGACGATAATCGAATTGTCATAAATGTCCGTTTCCTTTAGCTGCTCAAAAAACAGTTCCAATGATTCATCCATATAACGCACCGTTTGGAAATATCGGTTAAGCGTTGCCGAGTTTGACGTATATTCTGGAATCGATTGATCCGTTACATCTAATGTAAACGGGAAATGGTTCGTCAGCGTAATCATACGCGTCGCAAACGGCTGTGGCATTTCCTTCATCAGCTCGACCGATTGCTCAAAGAACGGTTTATCCTTCAAGCCCCAGTTGACTGCATTGTCCTCAGTCACATTGTATGACTCCACATCATAAAACTTTTCAACGTTAAACGACTGATAAATCATGTCGCGGTTCCAAAACGATTTGCTGTTCGCATGCATAACACTTGTGAAATAGCCATTGTCACGCAGCTTTTCGCTCATCGAATTGTACGTATTGCCGCCATGCGTAAAGAACACGGCACCGCGCCCTAAACCAAATAGCGAATTTTCCGTTATAAACTCTGAATCCGACGTTTTCCCTAAGCCCGTTTGATGATAAAAGTTATTGAAATAAAACGTATCATCGCGGTCCACTAACGAGTTTAAAAACGGCGTAATTTCATGCCCATCCATTTGCTCATCGATAACAAAGCTTTGCAGCGACTCAAATGACACGAAAATGACGTTGCGCCCTTCGAATTCCCCAAATAATTCACTGCGCTCAATTTTGCTCGCATTGACGTAATTGCTTACTTCTACTAGCTCGCTACCATCTGCTAATGCGCGTTGTGCCGATGATTTTGATTGAATATAAAAATCATATAAATGATAGTTGTACGTGCCTATATTTTTTACGAGCAACTCACGGTCAAAACTACGCGTTAATAGCTGCGGTCGCTCCGTTTCTGCTAGCCCTAAATTAAATACGAGCATCGCCGTCGCAAACGTGAAATACAAACGACGCACTTGTGGCAGCACGATGACGTCTTGCTGCTCTACACGTAGCCATTTCACCGCACAAATAATAATCACAATATCAATAAAATATAATAAATCCCATAACGATACGATTTCTGCTGCGGACGTACCTAAATCACCAAAATTACTCGTCTGAAATAATACTGGCAGCGTCACGAAATCATTGTAAAATCGATAAAAGGCGACGTTTCCATACAGTACGACGCTTAAAATAATACTCGTTATTACAATGTACCGATTACGCGCTTTCGTCGTTTTTAAAAATAACGATAAACCGTAAATAATAAGTAAAAAGCTCAACGGATTAATCCATAAAATGAGCTGTTGCATGATGTTTTCAATATTTAAATCGAAGCTTACTTCATACGTAATTGCCGTTTTTAACCACGTTGCGATAATCGCAATCGCCAATATAGAATGTAGCGGCCACTTTTTTTGCTCCATCGCTCGAACATCCCCTCACTGCTTCTTATAATTTGTCATGTGCGCTTCCCACATAAATGTTTACCTAATTTTGTTAACTCTTTTCATTATAGCATCACAAATCTATCTATTGTAAAGAACGATATGTAAAAATAATAAAAATGCTTACTTTATGTATACCCGTTTATAAAAAATTAAACGACGCAACGATTTATGTCGTCATTGTATATACGTAAAATGACGGAAAAAGTTTCATCAACAGCGCATAAACGTAAAAACATCTGCTCATTTCATCCGACACGATGGCAATAGAAAAAAGTATTAGGAGAAAAATATTTTCCGCTAATACTTTTTCATTTGTGAAACACGGCTTATTGCTGCTTTTGCTTAAACTTCGTCGCTTCTTGACGCAAAATAAGCATCGCCATTTGGAAATCCTGCGTCTCAATCGCGCCCATGTTGTATAGCTCTTTGATTTCATCTTCCATTAAATGCAGATCGCCTAAAAAGTCCGTCGTGTAAATAAACGTGCCGTAATATTTTAATAGCTGCATTACATCATATAAATTTTGCATGTCAATCTCCCTTACTATTCTACAAGTAGCGTATCAACAGCACAATCATGCTGCTCTAGCGGAATGCTCGGCTGAAGCTGCTCACGAAAAGCCATCGCCATTTTATACGCCTTCGTCTTTGGCAAATAACGGTCGTAATAGCCGCCCCCAAAGCCGATGCGATATCCTTCTTTATTATAAACGACACCTGGTACAACAATCACGTCGATTGCCTTTGGTGCCACGTATGTATGTAGTTGTTCATTCGGTTCATATAAATGCCCGTACGTTTGCGCAAGCCCATCAAACGATTCGATTTCATAAAAGTGCATGTCGCGCGTTTTCGGCATGCATTTTGGAATGGCGACGCGCTTTCCTTGCTGCCAAAGCGCTTCAATGAGTGGCTTCGTATCGACCTCTGGAAATGCCGACATTGTAACGGCAATGACATTCGCTTGCTGCATGCGGTCGTGTGCCAGTAGCTGCTGAACGAGTGCGGCTGAGCGTGCTGCATAATCTGCTGCGCTCATCTCTTTTAGCTGCTGGAGTGTTTGCTGGCGTAGCTGCTGCTTCATGTGAAATTCCCCCCTAATTGAAAAAAGCCAAAACCACAAGTGGCTTTGGCTAATGTGCAATTACTTCGTTTCGCGGTGAAGAGTGCTCTTCTTATCGCGAGAGCAATATTTTTTAAGTTCAAGACGCTCTGGATTGTTACGCTTGTTCTTTTTAGAAATGTAGTTACGTTCGCCGCATTCTGTGCAAGCTAAAGTAATGTTTACGCGCATCATTAACCCTCCCACTCTAAATCAAGAATCGTTTTATAAATTTTTTTGAGCATGATTTATACGACTTACCCATTATAATACAAGTAAAAAAAAAAATCTATACCCATTTCGTATAAACTTTTAACTTTTCGTATGATACAATGATGAAAGAATGAAGCGTACATGGCGCTGGACATACATACGAGGTGATACGATGGATTTTGGACTTCTATTAATGATTGTCGGGCTCGTTGTGATGATCGTCTCTTTCTTCTTTAAGGACGCATCCAAACAGCTTGCACAAGACGTTGAAGAATTATCAATGAATCTTTACGATGAATCAAACCGCTTAGCGAAGCGAGTAAAAGCATTAGAAGAAGAAATTATGATCGGCGCACCCATGCCGAAGACGAAAAAAAAGGATCCATTAACACAGGCCACATTAGCAGCCGCACAGCAAATTCAGCAGCAAGCGGCGAATAAATCGGTTAACCCCATTATCGTTAACCAAGTGTTAGCATTACAAAAGCAAGGCATGTCAGTCGCTGATATTAGCGCGCGCTCGAATTTATCAGAAGCTGAAGTCATTTCAGTTATTGCACAAAATGGAGGGCTTTCATCATGAGTAAGCAAAGCGTTCGTGGCTTCGGCATTGCAGTTTTTCTTGTCGGTGCGCTCATTTATAGTATGAATAGCTTAAACATTCCACTGCCTGGTGTGGATGCAGACGCCGCAGCGAAAAAAGAAATGGAAGAATTACAAAAAGAGCTAGCGACAACACAAAAGCAGCTTGACGAAGCGAAGTCAGCCAAAGATGATGCTGTTGATGAGGACGAAAAAGGCGAAGATGTCATTGAAAAGACGATTGCTATTTTCCGTGGCAATACGGCGTACGACATTAGCCGTAAGCTTCAAGATGAAGGCATTATCGACAACGCACTGCAATTTGAACTCTTTTTGGCAAACGGCGAATATAGTCGACGCATTCAAATTGGTGAGTTTACGGTTTCAAGCGACATGACTGAAGAAGAACTCGCGAAGGCGTTAACGACTCCTACACCGCTTCTAGAAAATGAAGAAGCGGCGGAATCTGATTCAGAAACGGAGCTAGACGAAGAACTGCCGACTGATGAACAAGACGAAGAAGAAACAAATGAGGTCGAAGCAGAAGAAGAACCTCTAAATGAGTCACAGCTAACACAACCGTAAATAGCAAAAGGGTGTAATACAAGTTTTCACAACTTGTATTACACCCTTTTTTTGCATTAACGCAGCAGCTCCTCGGCAAAATATACATGATGTAAAAACCAATAATCCGATGCGTTAAACAGCTCCTCATTTAAAATAAGCGCCGTCACATCTACTTCGTGCTCGCGTAAAAACGACGTCACTGCTTGCTGATACGTTGGCTCTAGCAGCTTATGTTCATCTAGCGGCTTGCCCTCTGTAATAAAAATAATGTTGCCCGATTTACGCTCCTCATTTTGACGAATGACGGTTAATGCAAAGCTTAATGCTGGTAGTAGCTGTGCTTGTCCGTCTTCAAAGTGATGCATAAAATGAATGAGCTGCTCCACCGATACGTCGCCGCGCTCAAAATAATAATGCCCTGTCACGTCGTCAGCAAACGGAATGATGCATAAATCGCGCCCGTGCTGCTCAGCAAGTTTGGCAATCAGCAGCACGAGTGCCTTCGTTTGAATGTTAAACCGCTTCGTCGCACTCGTTTGCTCAACACAAATAATGTACGGTCCTTCCGTCTCATGTAGCTCGTGAAATGGCACATATAATACATTGTTACGCTCATGGTAATTTGAATGTAACAACGCCTCTGCTGCACGCTTTTTCTTTAAATATTCCGTTACGGTCTCTGGTGAACCTTCAACGAAAAATTGGTGCTGCATTAACTCTAACTCGGCGCCGTACGTATCGTTCGCAAGCAAATCGACTTCATCGACAATTTGCTTAAAAATGCGGCTATACTCCGCAATTTCCTTCACTTCCGCTGTATCCGCAATCATCTCTGCAATGACAATTTGCTCGTGAAACGTATAATGATGTAATGACTTTACTAAAATTTGCTCGACATATAACGTAATACGGCGCATTTCATCGTACGCTTCCTCTGCTGCTTGCTCTAACATCGGCATATCGATAAATTCTTCATACATCATATGATAGCAATATTCCGTTAAATGATACGCCCCGACAAGCGACGATAGCGATTGCTGCACCGTCATGCGTCGAAACATCATGTACGTGTTCGTCTCAAGCAGCTTCGCTAATAGGCGGTGATACGGCGTTTGTACATCATGCACGTAATAGCTCGTGTCGTCATAGAGCGCGATAAAAATATCCCGAAACAAAAATAAAAAGCCTTCCTCTTGGCGATGTGTATACATAAAGTGCTGTGTTTTCGTTGATAGCTGCACCGCTTCAGCAAAACGCGCTAAGCTTTCTGGCGGACAACGAAGCGCACTGTGCGGCTGTTGTAGCTGCAGTAAAATCGTTTGTAGCATAATTCCATCCTCTTTCCATTTCGAAAAATGACAATTGTTACATTTATATTACTATAAAGTATCTATAGGACATATAAATTTGCTCAAGTCTAATAAAAAAACGCGCAGCACGTCATGTGCCACACGTTTACTCCATTATTTCACTTCATTTAACGCGTTAATCATATACTCCACCGATTCAACAATGCGCGTACCTGGGTTGTTGCCGAATAAATCAGCTGGTAACACGTAAAACTGCTCATTTTTTACTGCGTCTAAGTTTTTCCACGTCGCATTCGTGTTCATTTGCTGCTCAAATGCCGCTTGTACTGCTTTTGGCTCTGAGTGCGTTAATAAAAAGATCGCTTGTGGGTTTTGCGCAACAATCAGCTCTGGGCTAAGCGATGCATACGACGGGTAATTTTCTGTTGCATCAAATTCCGCTGCGATATTCACACCACCTGCTGCATCTAAAATCGCTCCTGGTAACGACTGTGGAAGCGCCGCTAAAAACGTATTGCCCGCACCATACACCATTAATGCCCGCACTTGTGAATCGCCATTTAATGCCGCAATATCCGCTTCAATTTGCGCTGCTAAAGTTGTCGCTTGTTCCTCTTTATGTAGCATCGTACCAATCATATCAATTGAACCAACGATGTCCTCTAACGTTTCAGGATTTGAATACACAACCGTTGTCCCTTGTGCCTCGATTGTTTCTTCAAACTTCATAAATGACGGCGGTGCAATTAATACATCCGCTCCAATTGCTGCAATTTGCTCAAAGCTTGGATTATGCGGGTTGCCGATTGTTTGCACGTTCTTTACTTCCGCTGGTGGCTCCGTTGACGTTTCAGGGCGTCCAACGACATTCGCCTCTAGCTTCACTAATACGTCCAGCTCACCTGGATTTAACGTTGCAACGCTTGTTGGCGCTTCGTCAAACGTATGCGTCTCACCAAGCGCGTCGACAATTGTGTACGCTGATGTTGCTGCGTCAGTCGTCACGGCCTCTTCTTTTTGTACTTCCTCTTCAGCGCCACATGCGGCAAGTACAGCAACTGCTAAACTTAACATCAATACTTTTATTTTCGACATAGCTTTCTCTCCTCTAACGATAATTATTCTCAATTACATCGTATCAAACAGCCTCTCAAAAGAACATAGAGAAAAGCCTTTTTTCGACACAGTCGTCAAATTCAATAAACCGTGCATAAAAAGAGGCTGTGCTACACGTTCGCACAACCTCTTTTGCTCAATCTCATTTTGCTCGTTATTTTTTTTGCCTTTTTGCCAAAACAACTAGCTCTCGACCGTCCTCTGTCGTCGATAACAGCAAGCCGACGTCCGTTGCATAATACGAAATGATTGTCTGCTTGGACGCGCGAACTTCCTTTAACACAAGTACGTTCGTGTAGCTTGTCCCTCGCACCGTTAAAAAACCGCGCGTATTTAAAATCGTTACTTCCGCATCTGCTGGGTACTTCGCTTGCACGTCACCGATACGAAACGGCGTTGGAATCGCTAAAAAGTAACCGCCGTAGCCTGCCATCGTTTCGCCGTAAAACGCGCCATTTTGACGGTAAATGTCGGTATGTAAATAGTTGCCTGTCGCATCGTCGTACACGTCCCAGTAATCGGCACCGTCGTACGTTTTCACAAATTCAAAGCGTCTTACTTCATTATCTTGCTCATAATAATATGTGTACAGTTCGTTTTTCGTCATCGGTGCATTCGTACGCGACATCGCCCGAGCTAAAAACGCGGCAAAGTGAGCGCGGGAAATAAGCGCGTTCGGTAAAAATGTTCCGTCTTTATAGCCGCCTGCAATTTGGTTTGAGGCCACTTTAGAAATGGGCGTGAAAAAGGGACTCTCCGTCGATACATCCGTGAATCCTGTATCTTCTGAGCCAATGATGACCTCTAATTGATACGCATGCGCTAAAATTTTCGCCATAAACGCACGCGAAATGTTTGAGTCTGGATTAAAATATTGTGCCTTTGAAAAAATGCCTGCTGTATAACCTGCTGCGATTTCTTTATAATAAGCATGTGTCACAGGTACATCTTTGTAGCCTGGATTTTGCAAATTTGTCATCGGTAAGTTGAGTGCCTTCACGAGCATTGACGCAATATGCTTCTTGCTCACGAGCTGGCTCGGTCGAAACGTACCATCCTCATAGCCTTTAATAACTCCTTCATCGACTAAAAAATGAATTTCTTCATAAAGTGAGCGGTCTCGCAACACATCACGAAATTCCGCTGCATTTACGTTTGGAGTCATTGTAATCAACAACAAGGTGGCCATGATCGTCTGTATAAGTATTTTCATCTACTTTCTCTCCATTCTTCTTTCTCTATACAAGAGTAACAAACGCTGTTGCACTGCGCAATGAATGAATCGTTCATTTCTGTGTCAAGCGCCGCATTAAAACATTTATAATGTATATATGTTTTGTGACAGCTTTGTTAAAGATGTATTTTATATATTGTTTTTATTCACTTGGCGGCGTATAGTCATGTCGAAGGGACGTGTACAAACATGTTACAACAACAAACAATTGATACGATCAAAGCAACGGTTCCCGTACTAGAACAACACGGGGTCACAATTACGAAAACATTTTACAGCAATTTATTTAACGCGCACCCAGCGTTATTTAATATTTTCAATCGCACAAATCAGCAAAAAGGACGCCAGCAAACAGCGCTCGCAAATACCGTGTACGCGGCAGCAGTGCATATCGAAAACTTAGAAGCGCTACTACCAGCCGTTTTAAAAATTGCACATAAGCACCGCAGCTTAGGTATATTGCCAGAGCATTACCCAATCGTCGGTGAATTTTTACTCGGCGCCATTAAAGAAGTGCTTGGCGACGCGGCGACAGACGATATTTTAAACGCATGGGCACAAGCATACGGTGTCATTGCAGACATTTTCATTTCGGTCGAGGAAGATTTATACCAGCAAGCAGAGGCAAATAACGGCTGGCGCTTCTTTAAACAGTTTGAAGTAACGGCGAAAGTTGCACAAAGCGATGTAGCCACGACGTTTACGCTAGCACCAGTGGATGGACAGACGCTTCCGACTGCGCGTGCAGGGCAATATGTGTCACTGCGCACAGAGATTCCAGGTGAAGAGTTTTTATGCAACCGCCAATATACAATCACGCACGCGACAGCAAGCGCCTACGAAATTACAGTAAAGCGCGAAGAAAGTAACGGCGTCGTATCGAATTATTTACACGATGCACCAGTCGGAACAATTGTCGACATTAGCGTACCAGCAGGTGATTTCGTTTATGAAGCAGCACCGTCTACACTATTTATTAGCGGAGGCATTGGGGTGACACCGCTTCACGCAATGCTACAGCAAGTTGAAGCAGGAGATGTGGCGTTCATTCAATGCGCACGCAATGCACAAGTCGCCGCGTTTAGTGAGCAGGTTGCCGTGAAAGTAGAAGCAATCGGCGGCACGTACAAAGCCATTTACTCCGATACAGAAGGCTACATTACGCCACAACACATCGCGTCATTACTAACGACTGACACGCACGTATACGTATGCGGTCCGACACCGTTTATGGAAGCGGTACACGATGCGTTAACACAATTACATGTCGACGCATCACGCATTCACGTCGAGTTTTTCGGTCCAGCCATCGCGATGTAACGCAAAAAGGTGTGCGAAAGTTTTATGACTTTCGCACACCTTTTTTTAGTTGTTTAACTCGTAATGCTCGCCTTTTACTAAGTAGAACAAATGCTCACAAATGTTCGTTGAGTGGTCGGCACAGCGCTCTAGGAAGCGGCTGACAAACGATAAATGTGACACAACTTTAATGCAAGATGAATCGGCTACACTTAGCTCTAATAGCTCACGTACGGTAATGCCGTATAATTCATCGACTTCATCGTCTAGCTGTGCAACGTCTTTTGCTTTGATCATGTCGCGCTCTACAAACGCCTCAACAGATGAGCGCAGCATTGTTACCGTTTTTTGATGCATGTCGCGTAAATGTGCTAAATCAACAGTCGGTGCGTTTTCGCCGATACGAATCGTTTCCTTTGCAATGTCTACGGCGTAATCAGCTACGCGCTCCATATCCGATGCAGCTTTTACAATGACCATTAGCTGACGTAAATCTTTTGCGACTGGCTGTTGGCGCGTAATGAGTAAAATCGCTTGGTCGTTAATCATTTCCTCTAAGCGGTTAATGTGCATATCGTCCTCGATGACGTTTAATGCTAATTCTAAATTGCGGTTTTCCAGCGCTGTGAATGCTTGTTCTAATGCTTGAATGCTTAACTCACTCAGCTCTGTTAACTGGTGCTGAATCCCCATTAATGCTAGTTCAAATCGTTCTCTTACGTTCATAGTTATGCTCCTTATCCGAATCGTCCTGAAATGTAATCTTCTGTACGCTTATCACTTGGCGTTGAGAAAATATGGTCGGTATTATCAAACTCAATCACTTCTCCGTTTAAGAAGAATGCTGTTTTATCCGAAATACGCGCTGCTTGCTGCATGTTGTGCGTCACGATAACAATTGAATAGCTATCTTTTAACTCTTGCACAAGCTCCTCTACTTTTAATGTTGAAATCGGGTCAAGTGCCGACGTTGGCTCGTCCATTAAAATGACGTCTGGCTCGATTGCTAAACAGCGTGCGATACAAATACGTTGCTGCTGGCCACCTGATAAGCCGTATGCATTTTCGTGTAGACGATCCTTTACCTCATCCCAAATCGCCGCACCGCGCAGTGATTTTTCAACGATTTCATCTAAAATCTTCTTGTTTTTAATGCCGTGAATGCGTGGGCCGTATGCGATATTGTCGTAAATTGATTTTGGGAATGGGTTTGGCTTTTGGAATACCATCCCAACTTTCGTACGTAGCTCTTCTACTGTATAATTGCGGTCTAAAATGTTACGTCCACGGTAGTTGATGACACCCGACGTGCGCACACTTGGCACCAACTCAACCATACGATTTAACGTTTTTAAGTACGTTGATTTACCGCACCCTGATGGCCCGATGATCGCCGTTACTTCGTTTTCTGCAATCGCTAAGTCGATATTTTTTAGTGCGTGGTGTTCGCCATACCATAAGTCTAGCCCGATTGTGTCATACACCGTCTTTTTCGGTGCTGCTGCCGGCGTGCCATTGACCTCTAAAATCTTCCCTTTTTTCACTTCTTGTACTGCTAACTGTACCATAAAAGTCACGCTCCTTTAATATCGTTGTTGGAATTTATTTCGAATGAAAATTGCAATTGAGTTCATAATAATGAGTAAAATCATTAACACGATAATGCCGGCTGATGCGACGAATAAAAACTCTTCTTGTGGTCGCTTCGCCCAGTCGAAAATTTGCATTGGTAATACGGTGAACGAGCTAAGAAGTCCGTCCGGTAAAAACTGCAAGATGACTGGAATACCGATAACAACAAGCGGTGCTGTTTCACCAATTGCACGAGATAACGCTAAAATACTACCTGTTAAAATTCCTGGAATCGCTGCCGGTAATACGACACGTACGATTGTTTGCCATTTCGTTGCACCCATGCCGAAGCTCGCTTCACGCTGCTCTTTCGGTACGGCACGAATTGCTTCTTGTGACGCGACGATGATGACCGGTAAAATCAGCAAGCTCATCGTTAAACCTGCTGCAAGGACAGATTTGCCTAAATCAAGCATGCGCACAAAAATCGTTAAACCAAGTAAACCGAATACGATTGACGGTACACCTGCTAAGTTTGAAATGTTCATGCGAATGAAATCATTTAATTTATTTTTCTTTGCATATTCCTCTAAGTAAATTGCTGTTCCAATACCGAGTGTCATTGAAACAGGTGCTACGACAAGCATTAACCAAAGCGAACCAATGAGTGCGGCTTTAATCCCTGCTTGCTCTGGGAAGCGCGACGCAAAGTTCGTCATGAAATCCCATGTTAAGTAATCCGCCCCTTGTGTAATGATGCGGTATAGTAAAATGACAAGTGATGCAAGCGCGATCGTTACGGCACCTAAAAAGAGCGCCTTCCATAATTTATTGCGGAACAATCGCTTATTCATGTTTCGCATAACGCTTGTTTCTTCGATGTAGCGCATATTAATACTCCTCTCGGTAGCGCTTCGAAATGTACTGCGCTAGTAAGTTCATTAGAAGTGTGAAGATGAATAACGTAAATCCGACTGCGTAAATTGAGTAATAAATTGTCGTACCGTACCCAGCGTCCCCTGTTGATACTTGTACGATGTAAGCGGTCATCGTTTGAATCGAGCCTGTGACGTTCGCATCAAGCGTTGGTGTTGAACCACCTGCAAGCGAAACAATCATCGTCTCTCCAATCGCACGTGATACCGCAAGTACGATCGATGCCACGATACCTGAAAGTGCGGCCGGTAATACAACTTTCATCGCCACTTCAAATTTCGTTGAGCCTAAACCAAGTGCACCTTCACGAATTGATTTTGGCACTGATGACATCGCGTCCTCTGATAAAGACGTAATCATCGGTAAAATCATAATCCCAACGACAATCCCTGGGCTCAGTGCGTTGAAAATTTTAATGTCTGGTGAAATCATTTGAAGCACCGGCGTCACAAACGTTAACGCGAAGAAACCGTAAACGATTGTTGGAATACCTGCTAATACTTCTAATACTGGCTTAATCACGCGGCGTGCGCTATCTGATGCATATTCACTTAAATAGATTGCAGCTGCAAGCCCTAATGGTACGGCAACTAATACGGCAATGAGTGTTACTTTCATCGTCCCGGCAATCAGCGGTAAAATCCCGTACTGTGCATCGCCTGCGAACGGTAGCCACTCTACTCCTGTAATGAAGTCAAGTAACGGAATGCGATTAAAAAATTCAACTGTTTCAAAAATTAATGTAAAGACGATCCCAAATGTCGTTAAAACGGAAATAAGTGCAGTAAGCAATAAAAGCTTTGGCATCGTTTTTTCTAATAGGCGCTTCCCTTTTTTGTTGCGGGATGCGGCAATCATCGCTTGGATTGATTGTTCATTCGTGCGCATAATGCTACTCCTCTCAATGGGTTATTTCAAAGTGAAAGCTGGTGCGCCGCCGTTGACGACACACCAGCTGTTCATTAACGTAAGCCTTCTAGTAATTGTAAGCCTGCTTCGTATTCATCATCATTTAAAGGAACGTAGCCAACGATTTCTGCCATTTCGCCTGCGTTTTCAAGCGTGTACTTCATGAAGTCGTATACTGCCTCTTCTGATTTCACTGATTCATTGTTCACGTATACATATAATGCACGAGAAAGTGGTGTATACTCGCCTGATGCGATCGTTTCGCCGCTCGGTAATACGCCGTCAATTGATACTGCCTTTAATGTTGCTTCGTTTGCTAAGTAGTATGCATAACCGAAGAAGCCGATTGCGTTTTTGTCGCCGCGTACGCCTTGTACAAGCACGTTGTCATCTTCTGAAAGTGTTGCTGATTTCACAAGATCTGCACCGTCTAATACAATCTCATCGAAGTAATCATATGTACCTGAATCTGAGCCTGGTGAGTAGAATACAATTTCTTCAGCCGGCCAAGATGGATCGATATCTGACCATTTTTTCGTTGTGCCATCTTCAATCCAAAGCTTTTTCAGTTGATCTAGCGTTAAGTTTTCTGCCCATGTATTTTCTGGGTGAACAACGATTGATAAGCCGTCGTATGCAAGCTCAAGCTCTGTGTACGCAATGCCCGCTTCGTTTAACTTTTGAACTTCCTCTTCTTTAATGTCACGAGATGCGTTTGAGAAGTCTGTTTCGCCATTAATGAACTTCTCAAAGCCGCCACCTGTACCAGAAATACCAACTGATACACGCACGTCTGGTTGAGCTGCGCTATATTCTTCCACTAAGCCTTCTGTAATTGGTGCAACTGTTGAAGAACCGTCCCCTAACACTTCTCCAGTTAATGTTGCTTCTGTTTCAGCCGTTTCTTCGCCTGCATCATTTGTTGCATCTGTGTTTTCTGTGTCGTCCCCACATGCTGCTAAAAATAATGCTGCTGTTAATGTTGCTGCTAATGTTCCATACTTCACTTGTTTCATTTGTCTTTCCTCCACATTCTCCGTTATGTTGGTGTTGCTGTTGTTACTATCACTATAAACAGGCGATATTGAGCGTACATGAACCAAATGTTAAGACTACATAAAGAAAAAAACACGTAAAAAAAGGAGCGCTCGTGTTAAAAGCGCCCCCGACGTATATATTTCCTACTTTTCTGTCTATTCACACGAATCCGAATTGTAAAGGTATATTTACAAACTACACATACCTCATACAATTGTCCTACAAAAAATAGACGATAGGAGGCGCTCGCACCTCCTATCGTCTATCATATTAGCGTACTGTTTGCTCTTTTTCGGTTTCTTGAATGAGTTCATCCGAATATGCTGGTAAAATTTTCGGCTGTCCTTTTTCATTTGCCCGATCTGTTGCAACGTTACGTGCTTTAATATCGTAATATTTATCGAGTACTTCGCGGGCAATTTCACTCGCGTTTGTCATCGCCGGGTTATACACCGTCGTTACCCAAGGAATCATGACCGCAAATGCCACTTCCGGGTTATCGATTGGTGAGAAGCCAACGTGCGCAATCGAGATCGCACCACTTCCCCAATATTCACGCTTCGAATCGTAATACACAACCTCGGCTGTTCCGGTTTTCCCAGCGGCTTCGTACGGTGCATCCGCAAATATTTTACGCGCTGAACCATTTGTACCTCGGTATACGCGGCGCATACCCTCTTTTACTTGTGCAATTTCAGCTGGCGTGTTGTCGATGTAGTTTAACACTTTCGTTTCGACTTCACTTACGAGCGGTCCTAACGTTTCTCCGTCTGGTGATGGCTCGCGAATTTCTTTTACAACATGTGGCTGTACACGTTTACCATCATTCGCAATCGTTGAAATATATTGCAGCATTTGCATCGGCGTATACGTATCGAACTGTCCAATCGCTAAGTCGAGTACTTTACCACTTTGATGCGTCGGACCTTGTACACCGGCTGTTTCGTTCGGTAAGTCAATGCCTGTTGGTACACCTAATCCAAACTGCGCATAGTAGTTACGCATCTTTTGGAATACTTGTGGGTCAACTGCGAAGCCCATACCACGGTAATAGCTACGACCTGCCATCAGCATCGCAATTTTGAACATGTATACGTTAGATGAACGCTCTAACGCTGTAATGTCATTGATCGCATAGCGTCCGCTTTGGTTGAATAGTGAACGCTTTACTTTCGTGCCTGCTAAATAAATCGGCTCATCGACAAGTACTTTGTTCAGCGAAATAACGTCGTCTGTGTAGCCTGATAAAATCGTAGCACCTTTCATCGTCGAACCAACTTCATACGCTGTCGTAAATGCGCCGTATGAATAGTCTACAATGTAGTTGCGCCCTGTTTCTTCATCGCGCTCGATTTTTTTACCGACCATTGATAGGACTTCACCTGTATTTGGATTCATCATCACTAAAAAGGCACGGTCTAATAAATGTGAATAGCTATACGACTTTAAGCGTAATAAGTGCTTTTCTAAAATTTCATCCGCTGCTGCGTTTAGCTCAGAATCAATCGTAAGCACAAGCTCTTTTCCAGGCTCGCCTTCAAACGTCGTCACCATATCGACAACTTGCCCTGCTTTGTTCGTCACGTTTTTCACGACTGCCTTTTGCCCTTGTAATAAATCTTCATACTGCGCTTCAACGTACGACTCACCGACGCGGTCATTACGTGAATAATCACGCGCTAAGTAATAGTACAACTTTGATTTTGGAATCCCTTTGCTCGGTACAGTCGTGCGCCCTAAAATCGCTAATGATGATAGCTTCACACGTCGCCAATCGGTTGTCGTGTTAACACCTGGTAGCTCCGTTAAACGCTCTGATACACGGGCAAATTCCTCATCGGATACGTTTTCGCCTTTTACAATTTGTGGCGATAGTGCATAACCGGTTAACATTTCACGGAAAATCGCTAATATTTCAAGCTGCTCTCCTTCTAACGTTAATAAATCCGCATCTGTAATACGATCGCGTACAAGCTTGTCCACAGCTACGTTAAATTCAGATTCCTCCATTTCTGGATTGTCCTTACGAATCGCATCTTGCTCTTTCTTTGAAACGCGTCCATACGCCTCTTCTCTGTTTTGAGCAATCCAGAAATCTTGCTTGTCGCGCAACGTCACTTTATCTGTTGGCATATCCATTAGCACCGAAAGCTTCGATGCAATTTCAAGCATCTCGTCACGCTTTGTCGATGGCATTTTCGTATACGTAATCGCGCTTTCTGGCTGATTATCAACTAAAATACGTCCCATGCTATCATAAATACGCCCACGTGCCACACTTGTATTTACTGAAATTTCCTCTGTTTGCTCTAACGCACGTACGTAATCTTCACCCTTTACAATTTGCAAATACCCTAAACGGAATATAAGTGCTGAAAATAAAATAAAGATGGAGAAAAATAATACATTCATGCGAAATGTTAAATTCGAACGCGCCGACTTCGGTTTCCCACTGCCGGTTCGTTTTGTCGGTTGCTGCTTGCGCAAACCCCCCACCTCCAAAAAACAATCTACATGCTAGTATAACACTGTATGCCACAGAAAAAAATGCTCTGTCATGTATTATAAACGTATTTTTCCGCCGCAAGTTTCCTTCTACTAAAAAGTGCGGCGAAATTGAATGAAAACGAGGACATAACGCATAAAAATGGTGTACACTAAAAGGACATTTCATGTGCGACATGTAGCCATTTACGCCACATATCGTGCATTACATACTAATCAAAATGGAGGCATACTGAAATGACGATTCAAAACTGCGAACGCTGTCGTGCCTTGTTCCATAAAAAGGTGAAGGACATTTGCCCAGCATGCGTGCAAAAGGAAGACGATGATTTCCAAAAAATTCGCCTATTTTTAAAGCGTAACAAAACAATCGAGCTAATTACGGTAAGTAAAGAAACAGGTGTCGAATTAGACGTCATCTATCAATTTTTACAAGAAGGTCGCGTCATTTTGAGTCATTCGGTGCAAAGCGGCTATCCGTGTAAAGAATGTGGCACAACGATTTCAACAGGCGCTCTTTGTACTCCGTGTGAGGAAAAACGCAATGACGTACACCAAACATTGCAGGCGCATGCAACGAGCGATGAAGAAGTAGCGGCGATGAGTGTAGAGGATAAAGAAAAAGGCGGCTTCCATACGAAACGCTAACAACAAAAAAGGGATGAGCTTTAAGTCGCTATGACTTAAAGCCCATCCCTTTTCAATTACGCGATTATTTTGCTGCGTTGAATTTTGCTTCAACAACATCCCAGTTTACTACGTTCCAGAAGTTACCGATGTACTCTGGACGACGGTTTTGGCATTTTAAGTAGTAAGCATGCTCCCAAACGTCTAAACCTAATACTGGTGTTTTACCTTCCATTACTGGAGAGTCTTGGTTTGGAGTAGATGTTACAGCAACGCCGTCACCATCAACGATTAACCAAGCCCAGCCAGAACCGAAACGAGTTGTAGCTGCTTTAGCGAACTCTTCTTTGAACGCATCAAATGAACCGAATTTTGCATCGATTGCTGCTGCTACGTTACCTACTGGTGTGTTAGAACCGCCTGGAGCGATTACTTCCCAGAATAATGTGTGGTTAGCGTGACCGCCACCGTTGTTACGTACTGCCGTTTGCTTGTCAGCTGGTAACGCGTCTAAGTTAGCGATTAATTCGTTGATATCTTTGTCAGCGAATTCTGTGCCTTCTACTGCTGCGTTTAAGTTTGTTACGTATGTAGCGTGGTGTTTCGAGTGGTGGATCTCCATTGTTAATGCGTCGATATGTGGCTCTAACGCGTCATAAGCGTATGATAATGCTTTTACTTCAAATGCCATAATAATATTCCTCCTAGTGAATTAGATGTGTTTGCATAACTAGATTAACAAAAATAGTCACACCATTCAACGAAAACAGCTTACTTTTTTTCATTTCAGCCTTTTGCCCGAATGCCTGATATGACTGCATTTTTATTACTTCCCGATATATTGCGAGTTGAAACATATTTTCATAAAAAAATCCTCGCCGTTAAATGACGAGGATAAATGCGATAATCATGACTGCTTGAATAACGCCTTTTGTCACAACCGATGTTAGGAAGCCGACAAGTGAGCCGACACCGACTTTCATCGATTGCTCAAAATCTGTGCGATTCACGAGTAGCTCTGCAACGACTGCACCGACGAACGGACCGATTAAAATGCCGGCAACTGGAATGACGAACGGTCCAATTAATAAACCGATTGTGCTTCCCCAAATCGCCGCCTTGCTTCCGCCGAATTTTTTCACGCCGACGTAGTTTGATAACGCATCCGCACTAAATAATAAAATGACGAACAATGTTTGCCCAACCCAGAACCACCACGGTAAATCGCTAAACGAATAAGCAAAGCCATAGACGATAAAACCTGCGACGATAAACAGCACCGACGGAATAATCGGATAAATGAGCCCGATAAACGCAATGACAAACAGCGCGATAATAATCGACCAAATGACAACAGATGATGCCATAACCATTCCTTCTTTCACATAGTAGTTACATTACTTTACGTATGCACTAGCCAAAAGGTTTCACAAATCAAGTATCGCGTTCGCAATGCTTGCGGTGCGGTCGCTAATGCGTTCTAGGTGGCTCGCGATGTCCGTTAACAGTATGCTGCCTGTACGCGTGATTGCATCGTGGTTTTGTCCGCCAATGTAGCGGTGGCGAATGCGATTTTCCCATTCGTCAATTTTACGCTCTTGCTTAAATAATTTTTCTGCTAGCTGGCGGTCATTCGTGTTGACGATTTCGATGGCCATTTGAATATTTTCAATCGTCAACGTAAACATCGTCTTAATGTCGTTCATCGCCTCTTCTGGCAGCACGATGTTCACTTGCTCCTTATAATGAATGAGTTCGAGTAAGCTTTTAAAGTGACCGGCAATGCGTTCGAAATCTTTCATTTGATCGAGTACGACGTGGTAGCGACGAATATCGACGTCGGTTAACGTATGCTTTGAGATGCGCATTAAATAAGCTGTCGTCTGCTCATCGACACGATTGATTGCTTCCTCATATTGACGCACCGCAATTTCGTGGCGCTCGTCATTTGTGAAGAAAAAGGCACGCGTTTCCTCTAAGCCTCGCTGCGTGTAGCTTCCCATACGAAGTACCTCTTCTTTTGCTTGCCCAATCGCAATGGAAGGCGCTTGCGTAATAAACGTATCATCTAGCTCCAATGACTCCTCAGGAATGGCATCTTTACTCGATGGCAACAGTTTCGTTACAATCCAGACGATTACACCGATAAACGGCAGTAAAATCATTGTGTTGACGATGTTAAACGTACCGTGTGCAACCGCAATTTGCATTTCTGGCCCGAGTGATAATAGCGCACTAAGAGACGTCACGTATTGTAAAAACATCGGCAGCATCAGTAAAAATAAAATGGTGCCAAACACGTTAAACAATAAATGTGCAAGTGCTGCTCGCTTTGCATAAATCGTCGCCCCAAGTGACGCTAAAATGGCCGTAATCGTCGTGCCAATATTGTCACCAAACACAATTGGAATCGCTGCTTGTAAATCAACGAGCCCACCTGCATACATGCCTTGCAAGATGGCAATTGTTGCGGACGAGCTTTGCATAATGAGCGTCAATGCCATCCCTGCAATGACACCTAGTAGCGGCTGCTGTGCCATCGACAGCATAATATCGTTAAACGCCTCTGCATTGTGTAGCGGCATTAAGCTGTTGCTCATGAGCTGCAAGCCTGCAAATAAACCACCAAAGCCAAATAAAATGCGCCCAACGTTATCGAATTTACGCTTTTTAAAAAAGAACAATAAAAACGCACCGATTGCTAAAAACGGATAGCTATATTCTTCAAACTGAAAACCAATAATAAACGCGGTAATCGTCGTACCGATATTTGCTCCCATAATGACCGCAATCGCCTGACGTAGCGTCATCAGCCTTGCACTGACAAGCCCAACTGTTAATACGGTCGTCCCTGAACTTGACTGTATGAGCATCGTAATGAGCATGCCGACCAGTACGCCGCGTATTGGTGTGGATGTATAGCGGTCGAGCCAATCACGCAGCCGCGTCCCCGCCATTTTTTGAAATCCTTCCCCCATATATTGAATGGAAAATAAAAAAAGTCCTAGCCCACCGAGAAACTGGAACAGTAATTGTTGCCAATCGATCTCCATCTAGCCCATCCCCCGTCCACATTTCTTCTTTTTCGAACATAGCCGAAGTGAAAGTAATTGTAAAGTTATTCCTCATGAATGTCATAAAATCTTTACAAAGCGTGTGCGACATCTACAGCCGCAACGTTTTACAAGCATATGGTATGATGAACATAAATTACGTCTAAAGGAGGTTTCTCATGTCGTTACTGCGTGAAAGTCTAGTATCACCAAAAACATTAGCACGTCATCGCCTTTTATCCATCGGTGTTGTGATGCGCTACGTTTTCATTTGGATTGCCATCATTACAATTGCTTCATTCGTCCATTTCGCATTAGGATTTACCGAAAACAATGCCCTACAATCAATCAAAGAGACGATGAATACTTCAGGCATGCAGTGGATTGTGTATCCGTTTGCCGCATTATTTTTGTTCGTATCTAACACGCTCCTCATCATGAGTCACATTTCATTACTCGCGGCCGTAACGATGCTCATTATGCGTCCGTTTCCGTTTCGCATTCAGTATCGGCAGCTTTGGCGCACGACCGCTTTGGCGATGACGATTCACTACATCGCGTATACGATTGCACCGTTTATCGGAGGCGCAAGCAGCATCGTGTACATCATCGCTTTTGTCATGACGCTCGGCTATAGCTTGCGAGCGGCGATGCATTTCCCACCTGCACGTCGTAACACAACAAAATAAGGAATCTTTTTCTTCGCTTTCAACGTCTAAACATGAGAAAATAGGCAATGGCATATCATTTAACCGAGCAATTGAATGAAAGTTCCTTGCTCACATTTGCACACACTGCTAAAATAATTTTAGTGATGGGCTACATACTACAACATGCAAGCCTGAAAAGGAGAGAATTTTATAATGAGTGAAATCGTTCACCGTACAAAAACACGCCCCGTTCGTGTTGGGAACTTAACAATTGGCGGCAATAATGAGGTTATTATCCAAAGTATGTGTACAACAAAAACACATGACGTGGAAGCAACAGTAGCAGAAATTAAACGTTTAGAGGAAGCTGGCTGCCAAGTCGTACGTGTTGCTGTACCAGATGAGCGTGCTGCAGACGCAATTGCAGACATTAAAAAGCAAATCAATATCCCACTTGTTGCGGATATTCACTTCGACTATAAATTAGCATTAAAGGCGATTGAAAACGGCATCGACAAAGTGCGCATTAACCCTGGTAACATCGGGCGTCGCGAAAAAGTAGAAGCGGTTGTAAACGCAGCAAAAGCAAAAGGCATTCCAATTCGTATCGGCGTTAATGCTGGTTCACTAGAGCGCCACATTTTAGAAAAATATGGCTATCCAACAGCTGACGGTATGGTGGAATCAGCACTCCACCACATTAAAATTTTAGAGGACTTAGACTTCCACGACATTATCGTGTCAATGAAAGCATCTGACGTTAACTTAGCGATTGAAGCGTATGAAAAAGCATCAAAAGCATTTGACTACCCGCTTCACTTAGGCATTACAGAATCAGGTACATTATTTGCTGGTACAGTAAAATCAGCAGCAGGTCTTGGTGCGATTCTTTCTAAAGGGATCGGTAATACACTGCGCATTTCGTTATCAGCAGACCCTGTTGAAGAAATTAAAGTAGCACGCGAGCTACTAAAATCATTCGGCTTAGCATCAAACATGGCAACGCTTATTTCTTGTCCAACGTGCGGTCGCATTGAAATCGACTTAATTTCAATCGCAAACGAAGTAGAAGAATACATTTCAAAACTAAGCGTTCCACTAAAAGTTGCGGTACTTGGCTGTGCGGTAAACGGTCCTGGTGAAGCGCGTGAAGCAGATATCGGTATTGCCGGCGCTCGCGGTGAAGGGCTGTTATTTATGAAAGGTAAAACCGTTCGTAAAGTATCTGAGGAAACAATGGTAGAAGAGCTGAAAAAAGAAATCGATAAACTAGCAGCGGAAATGGCTGAAAAACGCGAAGCTGAAGCAAATGCATAAAACGCGTTTTGGCATTGATATTGACGGCACTGTTACATGCCCGTCCACATTAATTCCGCATATTAATAAACAATACAACGTCAACTTAACGCTCGATGACATTACCGAGTACGATTTCACGTGTGCGCTCAACATTGACAAAGAAGCGTTTAACACATGGTTCAAACAATATGAGCCAGACATGTACCGCGCATCAGAGCTTGCAGCAGGCGCAAAAGATGTCTTAACGTCATGGTTTCCACAAGCAGAGCTGCACTATATTTCTGCTCGCGGTGAAAATGTCGCTGAGCTTACGTTTGAATGGTTTAAGCAGCACGCCATTCCGTTTCATCACATTACGTGCATCGGCAAACATGATAAGCTCGCTGTCGCAAAAGAGCGCCAAGTCGAAGCGTTTTTTGAGGATAAGCACGACAACGCGGTCATGCTTGCTGAAGAACTCGACATTCCGGTTATTTTATTTGATACACCGTACAATCGACTGCATGTGCCAAACAACGTCATTCGCGTGGCGGACTGGCAACAAGCACAGCAGTGGATCAATGCACATTTTCAGTTGCGTTAAAAAAGAGCCTCGCATTTGCGGGGCTCTTTTTTGATGGGAGTTCACACGCGCTACTTATGTAGTACATGCTTTGTCAGCTGTTCGTCGTCAACCATTTAAATATTCAAAATGCCTCTTGCCCAACGATCTAAAAAGATTTCGAATGTTAAGCCATACTTTTCATGGATATGATAATGAGTAAAATAATTGCCTAGCTGATCAAGTGTTTCGTCTGTTAATACACGTAATGTACGCATATGCAAAACTCCCCTCGAATGTTTTTGCTGACAAAGCAAGTGTCGTAATTACTTATTACCCACGTTCGTTTAAACGTAACCTATTTTTTTCAAATTATGTGCAAAAACAATTAGCTGAATTACTTGTCAGTGAGGCGCGTTGTTCGGTATGATACACGTAACGTTATATATATAAGGTGATTAACTTTTAGATTTAAACTTTTTTTCTTCGTTTTCCTGTATACTATTCTTACCAGATATGAAACGGAGAAAAA
>JAXJTE010000220.1:0-4437 GCA_036309765.1 Caryophanon sp.
ATTTGCACCTGCATCTATTAGTAGAGACATTCCCTTTTTAGTTGGATAAACGGTAGAAATAGCAGCTCTTTCTATTTTTTCTAATCTTTTAACTACGAATAATCCTCCTGCAAGAAGCGCTCGCGTAGCTCCATCAGCACGCGTCGCTGAACGGCAAGTGCCTCCTCGCTTGGTGGCTCTTGTGAATCCATACTTTGGACGGCACGAATGATGCGCTCCATGGGCAAATCAAACGCAATTAAAATTTCGCCGATGAGCTGTTGAAGTGTTTTGTTTAAATACATGCTCGTGATCATACATGTTTTTTTCGAGTGCATGTATTGCTTTTTGAATTGCTGCAAATATTTATTACGGCTCGTCACCTCATTTAAATATGAGTAAATCGGAACGTTTAGGGTGCGTTCGTGATTGACAAAAATATTGTCGTTCGCCAAAAAAATATAGAAATCGAAAAATAGCTGACATTCTGGACGCATTACAGTCGCGCAAAAATCAACGTACGCTTCGATTTGCTTTAGCTCCTCATTCAACTGACGAAACTCCTCCACTTGCACATTTCCCACCATATAGTACGAACTTTCCTTTACAGCTGCAACGATCATGTCTTCACTCCCCTTTATCGAAAATTCTTATTTTTTGTAGAAAAATCATATTTTCGTTCATTATACGTCTTTTTCCGCAAATATCCAAATACGAAGTGATAAACTAGGGTTTTTCGATATTTCTTCGTCAAAGACAATCGAAAATGTGTACAATGAAACTATACACAACATAAAGGAGATTACAATGGCAAATCAGAAGGACATATTTATCGCATTTTTTCGTGCGAGCATACTCGGCTTCGGTGGTGGGCCGTCTACCATCCCACTCGTACAAAAGGAAGTCGTGCAAACATTTCATTTTTTAGACGACGAAGAGTTTACAGAAATTTTAGCAATCGGCAATACGTTACCTGGGCCAATCATCACAAAAATGGCGGGCTACATCGGCTTTCGCGTCGGCGGTGTAATCGGCATGCTCAATGCACTCGCTGCAACGATTATTCCGAGTGCTATCCTAATCATCGTCGCACTTACCACATTAAACGAATATAAAGATTTACCGTTTATTCAAGGGATGACGCGCGGTGTAATGCCGGTCATAGCGGTCATGATGGGCGTAATGACATGGGATTACTTAAAAAAATCACAGCTCGCACTCGGCTGGAAATGGGCGACGATTTTATTTGCGCTCGCTTTCACAACGATTATATTGCTCAGCATGCATCCAGCGATTATTATCTTGACACTACTTGCTTGTGCGCTGTTGCTGCCAGTGAAAAAGGGGGCACGTTAAATGCTATACATTGATTTATTTTTGGCGTTTTTCATTCCGAATATTGTTGGCTATGGTGGCGGCCCTGCAACGATTCCGCTCATTAAACATGAAGTCGTTGAAAAATATGGCTGGCTGACGCTAAGCGAATATAGTGAGGTGCTTGCACTCGGCAACGCGCTACCAGGTCCGATTGCGATTAAAATTGCGGCGTTCGTCGGCTACGATCAAGCAGGCATACTCGGCGCGTGCGTTACAGTAATTGCAACAGTCGGCCCATCGCTCACACTCATGATTGCGCTACTTAGCATTTTGTATCGCAACCGTACGTCACCGCGCGTGCAGCGTTTATCAAAATTTGTATTACCCGCAATTGCCGTATTAATGTTAAGCTTAACGTTCGGCTTTGTTGAAACAACGGTGACGACGATGCATTGGCTTCCTGCTGTGCTATTATTAGTCGGCAGCTACATTGCGCTTGAAAAACTAAAATGGCATCCTGCGCTCGTCATCGTACTCGCACTCCTCATTGGCGGCGTCTTTTTATCGTAATTTTCGGGTATACAACACAAAGGGGGAATGTTTATGACAGCTATCTTAAATGTATTATTTGCATGCATCATCGTTTATTTAGTCATGAGCAATATGTCGTTACGCAATCGACTACACGTTATTGAAAAGCGCGTCGCACAAATGACAAAGCAGCTACCAGAGCCACCGTTTGAAAGTGAAATTGAAGGTGAGCTACTACTGCTGCTCAAACAAGGCGAGGACGTACGCGCCGTGAAGCGTATACGCGAGGTAACGGAATTGTCGCTCATTGATGCGAAGCGCTACGTCGATGAGCTAAAAGCGAGAGTATAGGTTACTAACATAAAAAAAAAGGTCGATCCACCGCGCATGGTGAATCGACCTTTTTTTATCCTTCTACGTACATCGCTTCAAGTGAACGGGCAATGTGTAGCATTTTATCATACACGGCGTCATGTGCAATCGCTACGTACAGCTCCCCTTCATAAAAGCGAAACGGAATGCTCGCATTGCTTACGTGCCACATGAAAAAATGCCCGGCAATTTTCATATTGACGCCGTCTTGTGTTACCGAAAACGCGTCCATATATTGAAAATCAGGCTGCGTCGCAAAAAATTGCTGGCACTCCTCTAGCGTTAACGTCGGGCTCCCCGCGTCGTCTAAACGTGTAATTTTATAGCGTTTATTCATTAATGTCATGATGTCTTCTCCTTAATTTTTCGCCGCAACGAATCCAGCCGCTTCTGCTTCCTCAGCCGTGCAGAACATTTCCTCTGCGTTCGTTTGCTCATAGTTTGGCTGTCCTGGCATATGGTAAATTTTATTGCCTTTTGCGTTAATGTTTCCTTTAATGTCACACGCTTCACCGTCTTGCTTTGGCGCTTCTTCGTCCGCTACAACAGGCGCTGGCGCATTTTTCACCGCTTCGTTAAATGCTTCTTTGTCATAGCCGCGGTTCGTTACGTAATCTTCGACCGACCAAATGCCGATTGCTGATTTTTGTGCTGTTTTTTGCACTGATTCGAACCAATCAACATGCTTCGTGTTTGGATCGTAAATGTACGCCACACGCGCCAAGCCGTTTTTCAGCAGCTCTTCTTGTAAGCTAATGCCTTCTTCTGTATACATATATCCAAGCAGTCGCTTATATTTATCGCGGTATGACACGTCAAACTCGATGTACACGTAGTCCTCGCCCTTTAGCAGCTCCTTCATAAACTGCTTCGCCTCTGGACCGAATGGCTGCTCACCTAACGTTTCGTGCTTCGTTTCAGGTGTATCCACGAGTAGGAAACGCACCTTCTCCGATGCCCCCTCGTACTGAATGCGAATCGTATCGCCGTCAATGACTTCTTGAAGCTTATACTTCTCAAATTTACTGACGTCATGCTTCGTCGCACTCGTTTCAGTCGTCGCCACTAAGCTTTGAACGTTCACCGATGTGTCGGGGCTCGTCGTCTCACCTGCACAGCCTGCAAGTAGCAGCACGACTAGTAGCAACGGCCAATAAAATTTTTTCACAACAATTGCCTACTTTCTATAATGGTTTCTGATTTATTGTATGTGGAAACGGAGGAAGATACAAGCGATGTAGCTGTTTATTGTACAACTGAGCTCCCTATTCGATTCCCTTTCAACAACATCTCATTCATTTGCTGTGGCGTTTGTTTAAAATCCTCGCGCACCCATTGCATAATGAAGCCGAGAATTAAATTGGCGCTGCTGCTGACGATAAATTCTACGTCCTCCTCATGCGGCTCTACCGATTCCCTCACTAACGAACGAATTAAATCGAAAAACTGATAATAATGTGCAAGAGGTGTGTTCGGATCAAAAACGATTTTGTAAAACGTTTGATGCTTCTGCACATGATGGAAAATGCGAATCATGTCCGAGTCGATGTTTTCAATTTGAAAATGGGTGCGCACGTACGGCTCGTAATACGCCTTACGCAAATCGTCGGTCAGCTCCTCGAAATATTCGCCAAATAATTGCGCGACGTCTGTATAATGCAAATAAAATGTGCTACGGCTCACATTTGCCTCTTTGCATAGCTGTGCTACTTTAATGTTGTCGAGCGATTTATGCTGTAGCAGTGACAATAATGCTTGCTGCAACAGCGCCTGCGTCTTCACAATACGTATGTCTTTTTTCATATTTTCCTCCTTTATTGAACAGTTTGCCGTTAATACGTCAATTACTTAACAAAACATTAATGTTATGCGTATTGCTTTATTTTTTATTCATATTATAATTATAATTAGACAGTTGTTCAATAAATACATAGGAGGTCTTTCATATGAGACTAGAAGGTAAAGTAGCAATCGTAACAGGTGCCGCTTCAGGTATGGGTAAAGCAATCGCAGAGCTATACGCAAAAGAAGGCGCAAAAGTTGTCGTATCGGACTACAACTTTGAAGGTGCACAGGCAGTTGCAGCACAAATTAAAGAAGCGGGCGGCGAGGCAATCGCAAACCGTGCAAACGTAGCAGAGCTTGCAGATATCGAAGCGATGTTTGAAGCGACAAAAGCAGCGTACGGCAAACTCGACATTTTAGTAAACAACGCAGGCATTATGGACGGCATGGAGC
>JAXJTE010000221.1:0-1571 GCA_036309765.1 Caryophanon sp.
CGGCAACTAGTAATGCTCACGAGCCATGCGCACGTTGCCACCACGGATGATGCGTTGCTGCGGTTTATGCAAGCGACGCGCAATGACCGCCACACGAAACAATAGCTCCCTCGGTTCAAACGGCTTCACAATGTAATCGTCCGAGCCGGCTAAAAAACCTTGCTCCTTATCGGCAAGCTGTCCTTTCGCCGTCAATAAAATGACCGGTATATCTAAATCGTTCGTTAAAATTTCCGTAAGCTCAAAGCCGTTCATATTCGGCATCATAACGTCCGCAATGACTAAATCGACCGCCTCGTGTTCTAAAATCGCAAGCGCCTCCTCAGCACTTTCCGCCTGCACGACACGGTAACCTTCCTTTTGTAAATGAATCGACACGAGCCGTAAAATATCACGGTCATCATCCACGACTAAAATTTTCATGCTGTTCACCTCTACCTCGCTATTATAGCAATGGGGCATAAATTGTATATAAATTCGACTTGTGCTCATAGGAAAAAGTTGGTTGCTAAATAGCTTGTGCATCTTCATCATGTTCATTAAAATAGGAGTGGAATATATAAATGCAGCTCCTTTAGTTACATTTAATGAATGAATTCGAAAATCATTCATATCCATGCTGTACAAATTATAAGTACATGACAAAAATAGGAGGCAATAGAATGTTTCAACACATCGATGAAAAGAAGGCATTATTAGATGCACATCGCCCTTTGCCAACATATGCTTTAAAAAGTTTGGAAGAAAAACTCCTTGTAGAATGGACATATAACTCGAATGCAATCGAAGGCAATACTCTAACAATTCAAGAAACAAAAGTTGTATTGGAAGGTATCACAGTTGGTGGTAAGACGATGCGTGAACATTTAGAAGTCATTAATCACCGTGATGCGATTCATTTTGTAGAGGATATTGTACGTAAGGAAGATGCTCTTTCACAATGGCAAATAAAAAACTTACATCGCCTCATACTAAAAGGCATTCATGACGACTATGCAGGTGTGTATCGTGATCAGCAAGTATTTATTTCAGGCGCAACGCACACACCACCAGCACCGTATTTAATTCAAGAGGAAATGGATAAGCTCATGCACTGGTATGAAACCGAAACGATGACGTTACATCCTATCGTTCGTGGTGCGATGCTGCATGCTATTTTTGTTGGCATTCACCCGTTCATCGATGGTAACGGTCGTACATCACGTCTATTGCTCAACTTAGAGCTAATGAAAGAAGGCTATCCACCGATTGTCATTCGCGTAGAAAATCGCCTTGCTTATTACGAAGCGCTCGACAAATCGATTGCTCAACAAGACTTCACAGATTTTATTCGCCTCGTAAGTGAAGAAGTCGAGCGTTCATTAAACTTATATACTAGCGTGATCGCATCACAAAAAAGTGATGGCATCAATCGTTAACAGCAAAAAGGGGCTGTCCGATAAGTAATTTTCGGGCAGATCCTTTCCGTTTGTTGAGGTAATATTTTGCGTTTTTATAACGACTTAAATCGGTACGCTAAGATTTGTACAAAATGAAAAGGCTGCCCAAACGTCTATTTTGACTTTTGGGAC
>JAXJTE010000222.1:0-2391 GCA_036309765.1 Caryophanon sp.
ACTCAGTACGGTACGGCAAAATGTAGAGGACGATAAACAAACCACCCGCGACGAACAACGCGACAACGTACCAGTAATAAAGCGTCGTGTATTGCAGCAGCATGAGGGCTGGAACCCAAACGTATGACGCACTATCTGCACCATGATACGTTTTCGGAGCCATTTTCTCGCCGCATATTGGGCATATCGGTGTGAGCTTAAAGCCGAGCTTCAGCAACTGTCGGTACGAAAAATACGTGTTGCAGTGTGGGCATTTGCCTTTATTCGCCCCGCGCGTGAAATACGTTAATATGCTGACGAAGCAAAATAGGAAGCTAATAGTAAAGAACGCTTCAGCTACGAGCGTGTTCGGTACGATCAGTGTAACGATCCACATCACCGCCATCATCGCTAGTAGAAGCAGTGTACCGATAATGTGTCCTTGCCATGTGTTGAGGAGTAAGCGCAGTCGTTGGATGAATGGGCGGTTGTCCCAGCGCTTGACGTTACGAATGCACGCGATGGCGAACAAGTAGCCAACGACGAACAGTAGCTGTGCAATCGTTAGCCAAATGACGATGCGCAGTGTAATATCGTCAAACACAATTGATTCTGCCGCACTTGATAAGCCTGATGTGTTTGGCTTCCAAATGACGAACAATAGCGCGAGTACGATAAAGGCAGGGAAAATGATGCGTGGTGCGAGCGACTTTTTACGCGTGTGCGGCTGCTGCATCGCGGTTTTCATTTTCGCCTTTTGGTCGTCTGATAGCGTAATATTGCGTAGTTCCTTTTGCCATTGTTTATGCATCCTGTAGCACCTCCCATTCCGTTTGTGGCAAAATCGTTTTTAGCTGTTGGCGTGCTCGTTGCAGGCGCGACTTTACGGTAGAAAGTGGCAGCTGACAAAGCTCAGCAATTTCATTTACGTTTAGTTCCTCGTAGTAATAAAGCAGTAATACTTCACGATATTTCACAGGCAGCTGTAATACAGCATTCGTCACCTCGCTGCGCTCCTCGGTTGCGACTGCTTCATGTTCTGCGCTATGCTCCGACTTCGTAAACCCTTCAAACACGACGGTACGACGATGCTTCCAGCTGCGCAAATAATCGTAGCTGCGGTTGATCGTCATTTTCGTTAAATACGTCTTGACCGAGGCACGCCCATCGTATTGGTTCGTGCGATAAAAATTGAAAAACACATCTTGAACGACTTCCTCCGCCACTTGCAAATCTTTCGTATAAATAAAAGCGATGCGGTATAAGTAATCGCTATGTTCATCAATAAGTGCATCAATATCCATGTGCGTCCCCTCCTTTTTACTTACTATACGGAAAAAATATGGACTAGGACGCAAATCTAAAAAATTATTTGACTATTTCATGGCGATTCATACAAGCATGCACAACTTTTCATATGATAACGTATATGCAAAATGTTTCAGTCAGTTATAATATAGTTATTAAGTATCGGATAAATGGGGGATTTAGGTGAAATCATATATCTTAAAAATCATGATAGGTGTGGCGGCATTTTCGTTAGTGGCATGTAGTAAGGAACAGGTAAGCGAAACGGTCGAAATGAAGCAGTTTATTGAGGAAAATGGCAAAACGGGCTTAACGAAGAAGCAAGTGAGCGAAACGTTTGGTGAGGCGAGCGCGATTGGTGAAATTAGCGGTGAGGAAGTATGGCTGTATGATGATGGTGGCAAATACGAGCATTCCTTCTCAAATATTACGATTGATGCATTTAAGGAAGGTGAAGTGGATTACCAGCTGTACGTTGTGTTCGTGAACGACTTAGCGTATCGCTACTCGTACATTTATGAGCAGGAGGACGAGCTTTGGCAGCTACAGCTTATGCCAGGTGGTGAAGAGCCGATTCATGCGAAAGTAAACGTGCAGTAAAATGTGCGATTTTTTGCGCAATATGTGGTACGCTTATCGTATTTACATGATAGGAGTTTTCAATGATGACCAATCCAGCACAAATCGAATATAATGGTTTAATTTTATTGCATGCGTATTTACAGCGCTTTTACGTAAACGAAAACACACAGCTATTACTCGGTTATACTACAGACAACACGAACTTAAAGCGTGCCAAAGACTTCATGGACGAAGTGAACTTAATGATTACGATGTTTGAGGACACGAAGGAGCTTGCGACGACGCAATATGCACGCCTTGTGAAAATTCAAGAGGACGTGCTTGAAACGCTTAACGATTATTTCAAAGACGATGACGATTTCCGTTACAAAGTAGCACTCGTTGCATCAGCACTGTACGGCGAGCGCTCGATGAATGCACACGTTATTCGTTTAGGGCAGCTATTTGACGTAGAGATCAGCTCCGACTTTGAAAAGCGTATTCCGTTTTACGTCGAACGCACAAAAGCGATGAATGCCGTTG
>JAXJTE010000223.1:0-1689 GCA_036309765.1 Caryophanon sp.
TATACAAATCGTCTAGAGCATGCGTACAATGTGACGATGAACACAGGGGAAAACTTAACGAGTGCTTATACGCAAATTCATGATGCAGACATTGCCAAAGAAATGATGACGATTACACAAGAACGTATTAAACAGCAAGCAGCAACATCTGTCATGAGCATGCAAATGCAGTCGGCGTCTAACGTATTATATTTACTACGATAAGAGACGACTTTATGCGAGTGGTGTGGTGATTGAAGTGATGTACATAATCGCTTTAAATCACTGCCACTCGTATTTTTTTATCAAAAAAATGAAGAGATTTCGAAAAAATAGGTGTATTTAAATCATATTTGTTACAGAAAAGTAAGTTGAAAGTATTGTTTAATTTATTTTTTTATACTAATGTTGAACTAGTGTTAAAACTGTTATGGTACAAGAAGGGGTGATTGAATGCAGATTTTTAGCTCAATAAAGGGGAAATTATTGCTATTTTCATTGTTGCTATTGTTTGTTCCGACGATTACGGTGGGCTTATTTAGTTATATGGAAGCAAAGGGAAGTTTGAATGCTGTTGGGGAACAGCTTATTCAAAATAGCGTATATGATGCGATGCAGTTAGTCGAACAAGTCTATAGTGAAGTAGAAAGCGGAAATTTGACAAAAGAGGAAGGGCAGGAGCATTTAAAGGAAAAGCTAATTGGACCGTTACAGGAAGATGGAACACGTCAATTGACGAATAAAGTGGATTTAGGGGAATACGGCTACTTGTACATACTCGATACAAACGGCGTACTCGTTGGACACGTAAACCGCGAAGGCGATTCATTATGGGATGACAAAGATGAAAACGGGAATTATTTCATTCGTGATGTCATCGATGCAGCGAATGCGGGTGGAGCGTTTACGTATTATGATTTTGCGTTACCAGATGGGACAGGAGAAGCGGAAAAGCTAACCTATTCTGTTGCATTTGAACAGTGGGACTGGATTGTTGTGTCGGGCTCATATTTACAAGATTTTAATGCGCCGGCCAACACGGTATTAAAAACAATGTTTATTACGATTGTCATTACGTCGATTATTTGTGTTGGGGCGGTTATTTTCTTTGCCAATCACATTGCGATGCCGCTTCGCAAGCTGATGGTCGATGCACGTCGCGTAGCAGAGGGTGACTTGACGAGTACGTTTGAGGAAGTGAATCGTAAAGACGAGGTTGGTGCATTAACGCGTCACTTTAGCCATATGGTGCAACAGTTAAAAGTCGTTATTTCAGGGGTGAATGATACGACGACGACGATTCAAGGTGCATCGGCAAATTTGTTAGCGGTTGCAGAGGAGACGACAGCATACGGTGATGATATTTTACACGCCGCTGATGAGGTCGCTAAAGGAACGATGCGTCAAGCAGAGCAAACGGATGAAGCACGTCATATGACAGATGTGTTGAGTGCGCAAATTGAGACACTTCAGAAGCAAAATGAAATGATGGCAACGAACGCGCACGTCATGCAAGCATCGAGTGAGGACGGTCGCCAAAACGTTGAGGAGCTAGAGCGCTTATCGACGACGACTGTATCACAAGTTGATGATATGAAGGCGACAATTGAGGCATTACAGCAAAAAGTACAGCAAGTCGATGTCATCGTCGGCAGCATTACGACGATTTCTGCGCAGACGAATTTACTTGCACTGAATGCCTCGATCGAA
>JAXJTE010000224.1:0-3569 GCA_036309765.1 Caryophanon sp.
ATCCCTCAAAAAAAGAGCATTCAACATTAGAAAAACAAAAATCGGCTTGGATTTAGTTAGTCATGAATAATTCAGGTTAGAGTTTGCCTTTTCTTCGTAAATAAGAGATTTTGTTGCATAGAAGTTTACATATTCATAAGCAGTTCTATCAGCATTAAATTTAGCATCTAATTCATAAACTTTTAATGTATTATTTTCAACCGCGATATAACCAACCATATTGTCTTCTAAAATCGTGTTAATTTGACCGTCTTTCGTAATTTCAGAAAGCTGACCGTAAATATTTGAGAATAAAATACGGTCGTTAAAAACCGTTAAATGCTCGGCTCGGTTTATATAGCCGTCAATTTCAAATGTTTTCGGTGTTAACGTTGGCTTTGAAAAGTCTGCCATTTCAAGATTGCCAGATGATTCTTTTGATGTGTTTTGATAATAATAATGTTTGCCATCTAACGTTACAGCGTTCGTTACGTTATGCCATGCTGCAAAGTTCGTTGCGCTTGGCTTCGTATAGGCACGTTTTTCGGTAATCGTATGTCCAGCATTTGTGCCTAACTGTGACTCAGACATTAAAAATGTATTGTATGATACGTATTGTGGCATCGTAATTTCTTTTTGTGGTTTTGACTGATCGACTATGCCGTTACCTGCTGCATCGTATGTAACGTACTGCTGCATAAATACAGGGTCCCCGTACGTCGCGTCAATATGATACGTCTTGCCATCAATCGTTACAACATTCCATGCGTGATTAATGCCTTGCAATGAAGTGCCTACGATATATTTCGATGCAATGCCTTCTTCTTCCATTAAACGATGGAACAATAATGCGTACGCTTGACATACACCAATGCCATCTTTCGCGATTGAGTAAATCGAGTGACCGCCACCATCTTCTTCCGGTGCGATTGAATAATTTGTATTTGTAATAATGTATTCATATGCTGCACGTACTTTTTGGAAGTCGGTCATATTGTCGCTGAAAATTTTTGCGGCTGTATCTTTTACATATTGTGTGATCGCTTGTTCTTTTTCAATTGATACAGGGTATGTGAATTCAAATGTCAATATACTAGCAGAAGAGACGCTCATAGCTGCATCGATACCGATTCCATATGTGTATTCACTTTTTCCCAAACCATCGTGCAATGCATTAGTAAGTTCTTCACTCGTAACATCTTTCATACTAATTTTTATTTGTAATTGTGGCTCGTAATTTTTTATAGCTTTAAAAACCGCATCGCTCACTTGTGCCCATGTTGAAGCAGTTTGTGTAGCTGTTGCTGAAAATGAACGATCGTCTTCCTTAATAAACTCCACTGTATGTGTGCCGAATTTGACTGGCACAAGTTCAGGTGTTTGTGTGAATGTCGCTTGCTCTGTTGGTAATGCAATTTCCTCTGCACTAGCTGTAGAAGCTAGTAATGCAAATGCTAATACGGGACTGGCTAACCATAATCTTTTTCTCATAAGTAAACACCTCTGTTAAATTTCGCCTTTTGTGTAGGCTATTACTATAAGTATGAATGAAACTTTAGGGTGTGTAAAGAAAAATAAAATTAGGTTAAATGAACTGTGCTATGGCGGCGTTTTTAAATGGTTACTAGTCGTATTTTTTCGTGAAAAAACGGGCGGAGAAGACAAAAATGGAAAAAATTCATTGCATTGTGTCACAACTGTGATACAATCGCTTACAAGTGCATAGTGTTTGCAGGATTGAGATGCGATAAAACGCATAAAAGGGAATTTGGTGAGAATCCAAAACTGTTTCCGCAACTGTGAGTATCAATGAAATGAGCGAAGCCACTGGAGCAATCTGGGAAGGGCTCAAAGTAAAGAGCGATACAAGTCAGGAGACCTATCTTAATCTGATCGTTGCATAATCTCTTCGGAATAAAGAGAATGGACGGCTGGATCTTGACGAGGACTTTTTTGTATTCGTATTTTCACCACCATTTTTTTCTGTTTATTCAGAAGAAATGGTGGTTTTTTTAATTTCTGCAACGGCACGAGCATCTATGAAGGAGGAATAATGTGAAGTACGCAAAATTTGTGCTGCAGCTACTCGTTGCAGTCGTGCTCATTAGCTCAAACATTGCACCGTCAATCGTAATGGCAGACGAGCTAGAGCAAGTCGCTGAGCAACAGCAGCAGACGATTGTAAATGAAGTACAAGCAGCAACAACAAACACGCAAGACACAACACCCGAACAAACAGAAGGAACGACGGATTTTAGTGAACAAAATCCGAATCAGTACGCCGTATTTGATATGACGACGACGGTAAAAGGTCCAACAGGTAACAACATCGTATCAGCATCAGCTGGTAAAATGTCTGTTGCAGAAGGGACGACAGCGCTTGATGCAGTGAAGCAACTGCTTGATAGTAAAGGAATTGCTTATGCATTAGATGAAGCAGGTTCATACATTACTTCTATTAAAGGCGAAACAGCAGGCAAGTTCGGTGGCTATGATGGCTGGATGTATACAGTCAACGATGCAGCGCCAGAAGTTGGCTTAAGTGAGTACACATTAAAGGCGAACGACAAGTTAGATGTGTATTACAGCACGTCTCCTGAGTACACGGTAGATACAGTTGTCGCAACGCAAACAGCAGACGTCATCGTAAACTTAAAAGGTGACAAGTTCCAATCAAATGCGAAAACGTTAACGAACTGGGTAAGCTCAAACGGTGTCGTAAAAGCAGTCACGCTGGATGACGCGATGCAGCAAGCAACCGTTACGTTAAAGCTACGCGACGTAGAATCAAAAGAGCCACTTACATTAACGATGAAGCAGAACGCGACAGTTGGTAAACAAGAGCAGACGTTCACGTTACAAACGGCAGAAACGATTGAAAAAGATGTGATTGTGACGTACACAGAGGAAGAAGTACGTCAGCAGGCAGAAGCGGCATTACAAAAATCAAAAGCATTTATGCAGCAAAATAATGAGGCGTTATCAAAAGGTACGTCAAGCTCATATAGTGGCTTTTGGAAAACGGCAGCACTTATAGCAGCGGGCATTAACCCTGCGAAATATCCGTACGCAGCGGAAACTTCACCGTACGCAGAAGGTAGCGATTGGTTAAAGCCAGTAGAAAAAGCATTTGTGCCAGTGAATACGAATGCAGGCTACGTGCTAGGTGCGATTCATTTAGATTTAGATCCAACGAATTTAAAAACACGTAACTTCGTAGACGACTTAGCGAAGCAGCAAAAAGAAGATGGTTCATTTGGTGCCATTAACAACGAAGCATTTGCGCTTCTTGCATTAGATTTAGCAGGCGCGAAGTACGACCAAGAAAAGCATATTCAAGCAATTTTAAAGCTGCAAGACGAAACAGGCATTTTCCCAGCATGGGGCTCATTAGATAGTACGGGCTGGGCATTAATGGCGTTAGCACCACATAAAGACCGTGAAGGCGTTGCTGCAACAATCAAACGTGCAGTAGACGGTTTACATGCGGAATATATTGAAAATGGTGTAGACAATTCAAATACAGCAGCGGCACTCATTTCGGGGCTTGGTGCAGTAGGCGAAAACATTTTCAGCGACAAGTGGACAGA
>JAXJTE010000225.1:0-4578 GCA_036309765.1 Caryophanon sp.
AAGCAGAAGCGCAGCAAACGATGGAAGTGGGCGAACAAGTGCATCAAGATCATGTAATATATGAAGTCGCGCTAGCAAGTGACGGCACGAAAGAAATGCATGTGTACGAAACGCAAAATGGTAATGCAACACATATTACAATTTCTGATTATGTAAATGGTTTACCGGTGACCGTCATTCGAGCACGCGCATTTGATTTATATCATGTTAGTGGAGCGGATTCACAAGATTATGATTCAGAGTCGTTTAATGGCTGGGGTACGAGATTAGAGAAAATTACGTTGCCGAAAACGTTAAAGCGCATTGAAGAGCGGGCATTTGTAGACAATAGTTTAAAAACGCTCGAGCTACCAGAAAGCGTACAATATATTGGGAATCGAGCATTTTCAGGAAATCAACTGACGACGTTGACGATTCCAAATGGCGTACAACATATTGGCGATTATGCGTTTGAAGGAAATAGACTAACGAACGTCACGATTCCAGAAGGTGTGAAAGTAATTGGGAATCGCGCATTTTACGAAAATGCAATGACGGCGCTACGCATTCCAGAAAGTGTTGAGCAGCTTGGCACACATATTGTAAGCGTTCAGTCGCCAAACGATACAATTGAAGTGCCGCAGCAGCTTGATACGCGAAAGGGCAAGCGGTTTGAAAACTTGTATTATGACGTCGTGACACGTAATGGCGTGCAAGAAATTCGCATTAACGGGTATGATTATGAGCAAAAAATAAATACAATTTACGTTCCTGAAACGATTGAAGGTTTGCCCGTAACAGAAATTGGACGAGCTGCCTTTAAAGCAGATCAAGTGATTCATTACATGAACATTGAACCAGTACAATTTGTCGGGTTACCCGAAACGATTCGTGTGATTGGCGATGGCGCATTTGAAGGCTTACGTAACAACGTCATCGATTTGTCTTATTATCCACAGTTGCAATCGATTGGCGACTATGCATTTTCAAGCAGTCGTGTTCATAACAGTAAACCGTTTACAATAACAGCCGACATGCACGTTGGAGAGGGTGCATTTAGTGAAACAGATATAACGGAAGCTGTGTTTACAGAAGGTGTGACGCATATACGAAGTCATTTATTTAGAGGTAGTAAAATACAAGACGTGACGATTCCATCAACAGTAACAACAATTGGTGATTCCGCGTTTTCAAATAGTGCACTTACATCTGTGCTCCTTCCAGAAGGGGTACAAACGATAGAAGAAAGGGCATTCGCAAGTAGTAAGCTAACATCGATACGAGTTCCAAGTACTGTACAAACAATTGGCACAGCGGCGTTTGCCTATAATGAAATGGAGCGTGTAGAATTAGCAGAAGGAGTGCGCTCGATTGGTGTTAATGCTTTTATGGACAATAACATTAAATATTTAGACATTCCAAAAAGCGTCATTGATATTGGCGAGCGTGCATTTTCGCGGAATCAGTTAACGACGGCAACAGTGCGTGCGCATCAAAACATAGGCGATTCTGTTTATGAAAATAATGCGATTACGACAGTTGAGATTGAAGACGGTGTGACAACTATTCCAAATTCATTATTTATGCAAAATGCGGTTACAGATGTGTCATTTCCATCAAGTATGAAAACGATTGAGCCGAATGCTTTTGCACGAAACAATATACAAACGATTACACTTCCAGAAGGGCTCGCAACGATTGAAGATGCGGTATTTATGGAAAATAAGCTACAAAGTTTGACGATTCCATCAACAGTAACAACAATTGGTGCAAGAGCGTTTCATGAAAATAAGCTAAAAGTACTTCACGTTCCTGCAAATGTGAAGGAAATTGGCTGGAGTGCGTTTAGCTTTAACGAGCTAGAGGAAGTCGACATTGAAGGAGTGCATATGATCGAAGAAGATGCCTTTTGGAGTAATCGCATTGCAAAGCTTACATTGCCAACTACATTAAAGACGATTGGCGCTCGCGCATTCAATCATAATAAGTTAAAAAGAATTGTACTGCCACCGAGTGTTGAGCAAGTTGGCGAACGTGCCTTTAGTTATAACGTACTCGCATCTGCAACGATTCCAGCATCGGTAAAGGAGCTAAATTTGTCAGTCATTAATAACAATCCGATAAGTGAAATCATTTTACAAGGTAGCGAGACGACGATTAGTGAGCATCTTGATATGCGCAATGATGTAATGCACATGTTTGGTGGGCTATATACAGACAAGGCGTTTGCGATGCCATATAAAAATATTGGCAAGCCAAACGGCACACCACAAACATTATACGTTGAATGGTACAAAGAAGCGAAATTTAGAGACATTGCGAAGCACTGGGCACGAGACGCTATTGAAAGCTTCACCGACAAAGGCTACATTAACGGCTATCCAGATGGCACATTTAAGCCAGGCGCACCGATTCAGCGAAAGCATGTCGCCCGTATTTTAAACGATGTGTTTAAGTTCGAAGCGACGCAAAATGTGACCGACTTCAACGACGTGCCACGCTCACACCCATATTACGCCGCCATTTCTGCTGTTCAAAAGGCAGGAATTTTTAGCGGCAGCAATGGAAAATTTGAACCTGAAGCAAATTTAACGCGCGGACAGCTCGCAAAAGTGCTTGTGCTTGCGGCAGGATTTGAAGTAGGTGGCAACACAACGTTTAAAGATACACCGAGCACATATTGGGGCACGCCGTACATTTCGACGCTTGCGGACTTAGCGATCGTCAAAGGCACAGACGGATTCTTTAACCCGAATAGTCCCGTCACACGTGCGCAGTTCGTTTCGATGACGTCGCTTGCATTACAGGAAAAGGAGCGCCGCGCACAGAAATAAAGCGATAGACTGCTCGCAAGTCGGGCGGTCTTTTCGTTATGTCCAACATTTTTTGAAACATTTTTAAAGTGGCTCCGTCTGTACGGCAATCATTCCATCGCGGGCAAATTTTACGAAATCGGAGGCATGTATATGAACAAATGGTTGGCGACATTTGCGACGATTGCAGCGGTCTGTGTCGTTACGCCGCAAGCACAAGCGGCAGAGGAAGTAAACGTCGGTGAAATCATTAGTGAAGACGGTGTGAATTACCGAATTGTCGTTGGGGAAAGCGGTAACAAGGAAGCGGAAGTGATTGGTACGACATCGCTTACGAATCGCGCACATGTGAACATTGCCGAGTATGTGAAAGGCATTGTCGTAACGTCGATTGCTCCGAGCGCGTTTTCTGTATCAATGAGCGAATCAGACGACATGACATATGACGACATTCAAAGCGTCACATTGCCAAACACGTTGAAAAAAATAGGCTCTTTTGCATTTTATCGCACGAGCATTTCATCGATTACGTTGCCAAACGGTTTAGAGGAAATCGGAGAAAGTGCATTTGCACAAACGAACTTGCAGGCGGTGATTATTCCAAATACAGTGAAAACGATTGGGAGTAAAGCGTTTTACGGTGCAGCGATTTCGACGTTGACGATTCCAAATTCGGTGCAATCACTCGGCAGCTATATTATGAGCGGTGAGCTAGGGAAAGTAGAACTTAAGTTGCCTGAGCATTTTACGACACAAAAAGGTTCGCTATTTGAACATGTGTATTACGAGGAATTTACGCATAACGGAAAAAAAGAAGTGCGCATTAACGGCTACGATCGCACGAAAAAGTTAGAGACGATCACCATTCCTGAAACGATTAACGGAGCACCTGTAACAGAAATTGGCGCGTATTCGTTTCAAAGGGAATCATTTATTGACTATGAAGGTCTCGAAGCAGCACATCACGTAATGATGCCAACGACGATTCGCAAAGTTGGCGATTATGCGTTTCAAGGGCTGGCGGGCAATACGTTTAACATTAGTGAATATACAAACTTACAGCACATCGGTACGAAAGCATTTGAACGTAACGGCATAACAAATAGCGAGCCGTTCGTCGTAACAAAAGATATGTATATCGGTGAGCATGCGTTTTTATACAATCGGCTAACGAGCGTTATCATCGAAGACGGTGTGACACACGTACGAGGTGCATTTCGTTACAACAAGTTAACGACGATCACACTACCAGCAAGCGTGACGCATATTGGAGATGAGGCGTTCGGCAACAACGACATCACGTCCGTACAAATGCCGCCGAACGTTGAAAAAATTGGCAAGCATTCGTTTGTCGATAACAAACTTGAAGAAGTCGTGTTGCCTGACAGCGTGACGGACATCGGCGAGCAAGCATTTGCGTCAAACAACATTAGGACGCCAATCACAATACGTGCGACGCAAACGGTTGGCGATGAAGCATTTATGGACAATCAAATTCCGGCCGTAACGATTGAAGAAGGGGTAACTGAGCTGCCGATGCGGATATTTCAGTCGAATCAATTAACGGATGTTCAGCTTCCTTCGACGTTGACTGGGCTTGGCGTTGAGGCGTTCGCTAATAACGAGCTAACAGATGTGTTTATTCCGCATTTGTCGTCTTACGGTAGCGGTATATTTGCCGACAATCCGATAACGAGCGCAACGTTTGAAGAAGGAATGACGTACATTCCAGAGGCGATGCTCATGTCGACAAATTTGCAGCACGTTGAACTACCATCGACGGTGA
>JAXJTE010000226.1:0-28898 GCA_036309765.1 Caryophanon sp.
CACACACACACACACACACAGGAGATGAAACTATTTTTAGCAGGCGAACACGGAACGAAAAACGGGTTGCAGAGAGAGAGAGAGAGAGGTTGGCAAGACCTTTCAGTCTTGGAGAGCTACTACTATGCTCGCAAAAACCCGTTCTTTGAGCGACTTTATTATAAGGGCGTTGATTTGCTATTGGATAGTGGTGCATTTACTTTTATGGTTAGCGGTGCGAAAGTTGATTGGGATAGGTATGTAGAGGAGTATGCAGCATTTATAAACAAGTATCAAATTGAGAAGTTTTTTGAGTTGGATATTGATAGTATTGTTGGTCTGCAAGAGGTTGAACGGCTGCGAGCGAAACTTGAAACGCTAACAGGGCGCAAGTGCATTCCTGTTTGGCATAAGAGCAGGGGTCTTGACTATTGGAGAAAGATGTGCGAGAGTTATAGTTACATATCGATTGGCGGTATTGTATCAAAGGAAATACCTCGCGGAAAGATAGCAAGTATCGCAACATCGCTGATAAATATGGCACACGCAAAAGGAGTAAAAGTCCATCTTTTGGGTTATACTCCTTGCGATATTTTGGCAGAGAATATTCCGTTGGATAGTGCAGATAGTACAACGTGGATTGTTGGTAACCGTTCGGGTACTATTTATAAATTTGACGGAAAAAAGATTTGCAAGTATAACGCGCCAAAAGGAAAGCGACTAAAAGCAAGTGAGGTCGCGCGACATAATTTTTACGAATGGGCAAAATATCAAAAATTTCTAAAATACAAGTAAAATGAAAAAGACCGGACAAAATTTGCAGATGCTTTTAGGTATCTTTGTTGTTTCGCTAATTATAGCGAATATTGTTAGTGCGAAAATCGTATCGTTTTGGGGGTTGGTAATTCCAGCCGCGATTGTAGCGTATCCTTTAACATTTTTGATTACCGATGTAATTGGTGAGATTTGGGGAAAAGAGATTGCAAACAGAGCGGTAAAAATTGGATTTATTTGTCAATTGGTTAGCCTTGTTTTGATTGGATTGTCTATATTGCTGCCTGTCGCACCTTTTGCAGATAATCAAGCGGAATTTGTTGGGATTATGAAAAGCAGTTTTCGTGTAGTTGCTGCGTCTTTGGTTGCATACCTTGTATCTCAAAATTGGGATGTTTGGCTATTCCACAAATTAAAAGAAAAATGCAATGGCAAACATAAATGGCTACGAAATAACGCATCTACACTAACATCTCAAATGATAGATACTGCAATATTTATCACTATCGCATTTTTGGGCGTTGTGCCAAATATTTGGGTAATGATATTGAGCCAATATTTAATAAAAGCCGTATATGCTTTATTAGATACAATTCCGTTCTATTTATTAACTAAAAATAACGACAAACAATGAAAAAGATTTTGATTTTACTCGCGCTTGTTGCTACGATGGCTCAAGCTCAAACAAGCGTGCAACTATTCTACGATTTCGGTAGCACAGGAACTGCCTGTGCAAATCAACGAGACCCACAAATAACCGCCACAATTGAGCATTTATCTTTTGACGGATTTGGTAGCAATTTTTTCTTCGTTGATTTGGATTTTAAGGGCCAGCACAATTCGCCACTTGGCGCGTATATGGAATACTCCCGAACGCTTAATTTTTGGCAAAACACAAAAGCGCGCGACCTGTCTTTGCATATAGAGTATAATGGTGGCGCAGCGATTGGGTATGGCATTTCGCATTCCGTTTTGGGTGGTATAGAATATCAAATACACTCCAACGATTACGCGCACTTTATAACCTTTCAAGCGTTGGCAAGATACACAAAGGGCGTTCGCGTGCCTATGCAATTGACGGCGGTATGGGGTACTAAAATCTGCGACGGATTAACTTTTAGCGGGTATGCAGATTTTTATGAAGATGGAGGTGTTTTTGCTTTTAGTAGTGAGCCGCAAATTTGGTACAATGTTGGCAAATGGATGAAGATTGACAATTTATTTGTTGGCACGGAAATTGAATTAAGTTATAACTTTGCAGGGCGAGGATTTATGTGCAATCCTTGTCTTGGTATAAAATGGCAATTATAATGGCAAGAGGAACGAATTACAAAAGCGAGGCGCACAGGGAAAGTGAACGCCGACACCAATTCGGTCAGCCGGAGGGAAATCGTAGAGGCGACCCAAACGCAGCAGGGCGAATGCGTGCGTTTTACGATTGGTGCGAGAACAAGGCAACCCTCGCAGAACTGAAAGAGTATGCAGCCGATGAGAGCAATCCCGCTGCTCGTAGGCGTTTTGTGCAAGCGTTGATGAAATGTGAACGCGTGCAAGATTTCTTTGATTTGACCAATCAAACGCACGGCGCACCAAAGCAAGTGATTGAGGTGCAAGATTTGCCCGCGATAGATTGCAGCGTTTTTGGCGATGAGTAAACGCTATTTGATAGAGCAAGTCAATCCAAAATATGCAAAGTATTTGGCAGATAGGCGGAGGCAAGGGAAAACATCCTTTGCCTTTCGTGGTGGTCGCCGTAGCGGAAAGACGTTTTTTATTGCTCAATTCTTAACAACACGCGCGTACAATGGAGAAACGATAAACGTTGCATCAATGACCCAAACGCAAGGTCGTTTGGGTGCGTATGATGATTTCAAAACGATAATCAAAGACCATCCAACATTCGCCGCCGCGTTTGATTGTTTGCAGTCGCCTTTGGAGATACGCAATAAGGCGAATGGAGGAAAGATTATTTTCAATTCATACACCAAAGGAATGACCGCAAAGGGTATTGCGTGCGATTGGTTGTTTGTGAATGAGGCAAATGCCTTTGACCAATTACAGGTTGCGAACTTGCGTGCGAACGTGCGTAAAGGTTGGATAATCGACTACAACCCCGATGTGCAAGATTTTTGGGCGGAGGATTTATTTGCGGATGAAGATATATGCAAAAGCACTTGGAAAGACAACCCGTTTTTGACCAATGCGCAATTAGAATGGTTTGAGGAATTGCGCCAACGTGGTACGGCTGACAACGCAAGCGCGATGGATAAATGGTTGTACCGCGTATATTATTTGGGCGAGTATAGCGAATTGGCAGGCAGTATCTTTACGGCTGACAATATTCACAGAACTGATGTGTTACCGCCTTTGATGCAGTATGCAATATTTTGCGACCCGAGCGACTTGCGTGGTGCAGACCATTTCGCCTGTGTTTTGGGTGGTATTGGTGCAGATGGCAAGATGTACGTTGTGGATGCGTTTTCACCAAACGAGGGACAGGATGCGCTTATGATTGAACACTTGCGCAAGTGGTGCAGCGCGTACAATGTAGAGCGGATATGGATTGAAACAAATGGCTCAATCGGTATGCGTTTTTATGAGCTTGCGAGCAATGAGGGTTTGGAGGTTTCACGATGGTATAGCAAAGACGAAAAGTTTGAGCGTATTGTGGCGAACTATCAAGACTTGACAAACAAGGTAGTTTTTGCCAATACGGAAAATGTGCGGGAGTTCTTGACACAGGTTTACGCTTTCGACCGCAGATGCGCTCACGATGACAATATAGATGCGGTCAATAGTTTGTGGAATTATTACCGCTTTTCGCGATTAGTGTAAAATTTGCGTTTTAAGCGGTTTTGTTTGTTGATTGGTATAAATGTATGTTTTTACAATTTGATGCGCTTAAAACGGAAATCTTTACCAAAATTGAACGGAAAAGTTTGCACAATATTTGCACAAACAAAAACAAAGTTGTAATTTTGCAGCGGATATGAAAATAACGGACTACATACGTGGCGTGTTTCGTAGGCGAAACAACACCATCACAAATCAATTATTGGTGAATGGCTTTGGCGATTTCTATTGCACGCGAGAGCCGTTTGCCGATTTGATTTTCTACAATATTTGCGATTTGCTGACCGATATATGCGGTAGTGTAGTATTTAACCGCAAAGGTGGGGATGTGCTTTTATTCGCGGGATTTAAGGCATTTTTCGATAAGTGGGGAAAGTTTGTGCTAAACCAATTATTCAAAGAGGGTTTTGTCCCAATCGCAAGACGTGCAGATGATACGCGCTTTTTCATTTTGCCACGCGATGCGTACAACGTTAATAGCGAGAACGGCACGCTGAAAGTTGAGCAATACGACAAGGATCTGGAGTTGTATGTGATGACAAGCCAAACGATGATGTTAGAGGCAAAGAGCGACAAACAAATGTTGCGACCATTCTTGCGATACCTTGATAACGTGTTGAATGGTAGCAATACCATCAGCGAGCGATTGGGTGCAGCCGTTATTATGTCACCGCAACAGGCAAGCGGCTCACCAATGCCAACAATACTGACCCAAAAAGAGAAAGAGGGGTTGGAGAAAGAGATTGGCGAGAAATATGGCTATTTACGCAACCAACGCAGCGTGATGATTTTGCCAAATGCAATGAACGTGCAAACCATCAATCTTGCGGGATTAGATAATAAGATGTTGGAAAAAGTAAAAACCGCCATCCTTGCTATTTGCGACCGCGTGAAAGTTCCTGCAAACCAAGTGGGCATCATTGATGCGAATAGCAGTAAATCGTTTGCAAATGGTAGCGAGTTGCGTGAGGGTGATATAACAAAGTATCGTAATTTCCGCCGCCTGTTGAATTTCACATTTTACCAAATGGCAGAGGATTTGGGATTGCAGGTTGATTATATAATTGAGAACGAGCCAAAACAAGAATTGACAACATGAAAAGAGAACGAGCATATATTAAAGTAAACGGACAGGAGTTTCCGTTGCTTTGCAACGCAGTAACGATTGGCGATTGGGAAGAGGTTAAGGGCATACCAACAAGCCAATTGACCAAGCGCGATGAGGATACCGCATTACTTGACGGATTGATTATTCGCGGGTATGAAATGGAGTGGGGAAAAACAAACGAAAATCGTGAGCAATACGCCAAAGATGCGTTTGACAAATTCATCCAAGATTATTTCATTGAGCGCGGTTTCAATTTGGTTGTGGATATTGAACACGCAGGACACGACCCTCAATGGCTTGCAGGTCGCGTGATTTATGCTGAAATCAATTCGCGTGGAATGTATTATATCGTGTACGTGCCACGCACATACGTGCATTTTGATATGGTGCGCGACTTGTTGCAAGAGGGTATTTTGCAAGGTTTCAGCAAGATGGGATATGCAACCGATTGGGAGTGGAAATGGACACCCGATGGCGATTTTGACTACGAACTGATTAAGGAGTTTAAGTTGCTCGCGATGTCGCTCGTTTCAACACCCGCAAACGGGATGCAGTTTGAAAAGTTGCAAGAGGTAAAACGCAACGGATTAGTATTCCGTAACGTAGAAAAAGAGCAAACACACAAGCCAATTGATTTGGCGGATTTATAACTATTAACTATTAACTTTAATTTCAAACAAAATGAACAAAATTGTTAAGAATGCGCTTGACAAGGCGCGTGAGATTTTGAAATCAAACACTTTGAGCGAAACCGCTCGCCAATTGTTTGATGAATTTGTGGCAGCGGTTGATGCTTTGGCAGAGGATGCAGCCGAACACAACGAAACATCTATCAAAGATGAGTTCGAGAAAGTTGCTGCAAAGTATGCTACAACCGAAGAGGTTGCGAATATGATTGCAAAGGTGCGTGAGAGTATCGCAAACGATGCACGCAAAAACGTATCCGTTGCAGACAAATTCACTCCACAAGTAAAGAACGCAATCGTGCAAGCGTTTGCAACATCACGAGACAAACGCGAGGTGATGAACAAACTCCAAGAGATTGCAAGGGAGAATGGCATTGAGCTTAAAAAGCGCAAAAATGACGTTAGCGGCTTGACCTATCAAGGTATGGTAGATTATGCCATCGCAATCAAACAAGATGAGAGCGATGAGATTTACGATGCGCTTTACAAAACTCCTGTTTCAAAGATTTTCTTTGCAGAGTTGGATGACACAAATCCAGAGGAGATTGCAAAGCAATGGTCAAAAAACCCTGCTCCAAATGTGGTTAAGGATGTACAGGCACTCGCAGCAGAGGGCAAAGAGATGACCACCGCAAACGTGTACAAGATGCAACGCATCGCAAACGAGGATTTGGATGATGCAGCAGAGGTAGGTCAAGAGGGTGCTTTGATTGGCACAATCACCGCTGAATTGCGCAAGGCAGTTAAGGCAGGCATCGTTCGCGCCATCCTTATCGGCGATGACGTAAATCCCGAAGGCAAGAAAATCACCAAGTTTGAAACAATCGGCACAAAAGCCGCTACTGACTTGTTTACAACCGTACTCAATCCGGAGGTTGCGGGTCAAGTTTCAATCATTGATTTGGCACGTGCAGCAGAGGCAGTTAAGACAGAGCGCAAATGGTTGTTCCTTTCTCCCGAATTGGATTTGGCTTTGCGTGAGTATGTTTACGCAACCGGTGGCACTCCAATGCTGATGAGCCGCGAGGAGTTGGCTGCAAAGATTGGCGTTGACCGCATCTTCAAGAAAGATTATCTTGCGGGCGTTGAGGGCTTGCACGCAATCATTCTTGACCCTGACCAATATTGGGTTAAGGAGAAGAAAGAAACCGATGTGGCATTCCCACAATACGAGCGCAACGCACGTGGTTTCTTGTATGAGTTGAACGCAGGTGGTATCATTCGCGGTTTGAAATCAACCGCAGTCTTGAAAGAGGCGTAAAAAGGTTTGCAGGGTTAGCAGAAAACTCTGCTGACCTTGCCAACTTATCCGTTTAACATATTAAAAAAAAAGCGATATGAATGTTTATGTAAATATTGACGGAAAAATTCGTTATTTTAAGAGCAGAGAAGAGGCTAACGCAGCGTTAGGCAAAAAGACTGCTGATGGCAAAAAGACTGCTGATGGCAAAAAGACTGCTGATGGCAAAAAGAACAATCAGCAAGATAACAAATAAGTATATGACAAAACAGGAATACCAAGACAAAGGTTTTCGCCTATCCTTGCAGATTGAGCAAGCGGATATTGATAGAGCAGAGAAAGCGGTTACCGATGCGTATATTGCACCGTTTACCGATGACCGCACAGGCGAGTTAGTTGTATCGGCAATTATGCACTTTGCGTTTTTATGGTTGATGCAGCATAGTTTGTACAATACACGCAGCGGCGCAAAAGCGGTCAACATAACGAGTGCGACCACACCAAGCAATGAGGATATATTGCGCCAATGTGCGTGGGATTGCCATCAAATTTTGCAAGCTTTACGCGAGAGTTTAGGCAAGGCCGATGTCAAGGTGTTGGATGTTTGTCGTATTTATTTTTCAACAAATTATTTCGGAGGATAAAATATGTATAAAAATTGCGCAGCCAAATTGGCTGCAAATATAGCGCAAGATTGCGAACATCCAATTGTGGGTGGTTACACAGGCGTTGGAATTCTTATTCCGCTCTCGCAAGTAACACCAACAATCGTGCAAGATGCGGACAATCCTCGCAAGATTACAAGTATCACTATTGGCGAAAGCGATAAAGTGGTATTTGTTGACAACGTAAACTCGCAGCCATTCGGTGGTAGTACAACCGCAGGCAATGCCGATAGCGGTTATCCCGAATTTACAAAGACAATGGCGATGCGTGTGCCTATGCGTGGTGCAAATGTTTCGCGCGATGTTATTGAGCCAATGTTTGATGACCCAATGGGCTTTTTGGGTATCTTCCCGAAACGTGATAAGGTTGCAGATGGCTCGTTTGAGGTAGTTGGTTTCCTCAATCCTTTGCGTGGCGACATAGCAAGTTTGACACGCGATGAGAGTGCAAACGGCGGCGCGTGGGGTTTGAATTTGACTTGCACCGAGGCGTGGGCAGAGGTTGATTTGGTTGGTATTGATGGCACATTCGCAAGCGCAATGCAAGTATTTGAGGCATTGAAAGCAAAAGCGTTCTAAAATAGGAGGGAGTATTATGGCATACAAAAGTTGTGCAGCGAGTATCGCTGCGAGCATAATCCAAGATTGCAACCGCCCTTTGGTTGGCGGTTACACAGGTCGCGCGGTAATTATCCCAACGGCTGATTGGGCGCGTGCAGAGGTTGTAGTGGATGCAAATAATCCTCGCAAGATTACGAGTATCGTTTTGCCTGCCGATGGTAGTGCTATGGCGTACACGATTGACAATGTCTTTGCAACACCTTTCACAGGTAGCACCACCGCAGGCAATAACGAGAGCGGTCGCAATGGTTATTTGAAAACACTTGCAGTCCGTATCCCTATGCGTGGCGCGGATGTTTCACGCGATATTATTGAGCCACTTGTAAAGGATGCAGATGGCTTTGTGGTTATCGCAGAAAAACGCGACAAGGTGGGCGATGGCAGTTATGAGGTAATCGGTTACCAAAACTCTATGCGCGGCGACATCGGAAGCGTTACACGTGATGAGAGCGCGAACGGCGGCGATTGGTTGGTTAACTTGACCACGATTGAAAAGTGGGCAGAGGTTACTTTGGTTGGTAGTGCAGACAATTACGAAGCTGCGAAAAAGGAGTTTGAGGGACTGTTATGAAGATTAAGGTAAAAAATCCCGAACGACTTGTAACGGCTATTTTGACACTAATTTCAGTCGGCTTATTGGTGGGCAGTTTTTTCTGCCCGCCGATGGGCGTGATTGATGGCTCGGTACTTGCTGCAAGCGGTATAATGTTCGCTTTCGCGGCGTTGTGGGTTGCAGCATATACCATCAACGTAAAAGGTGGCACGGCAAGCGTTAAGACAGGGCAAACGGAGGTTTCAATCACTACGGATGATGATGACAAAGAGTGAAACGATACGTAAAGCGAGCAAGTATTTTCGAATTGATGAGCTTGTTTGCGAACACACGTTGGAACGTTTCGGTGCCTGTGCGTGGAAATTTCTAAACGCACAGGCACTTGAAACGTTGCTCGTTTTGCGCACAAAGATACTAAAAGTTCCTTTTATAATCAACACCCAATCGGCACACCAACGCGGCTTGCGCTGCAACCTTTGTCCGTTAGTAAAGGAAAAGGAAACGCAGTATCTTTCTGGACACGTTTTGGGGTGCGCGTTTGACATATTGAGCAAGGAAATGACGGCGGCGCAAATGCGTGCTTTGATAGTGCAGCACAAAGATTTATTGCCATACCCAATACGAATTGAGGCTGGCGTTACGTGGTTGCACTTTGATATGATAACAAACACCGATGACAAAGTAATATTTTTTGAGGCGTGAAGATTAATTTTTACATAATTTTGCAAACGATATTGGCTGCGCTCGCGGTGGCGGCTTTTTTGGTGTGTTTTGGCTGTTCGCCAAAGGTGCAGCCATCTTTGCGACCTACAACCGATAGCACGCGCATACACTATAAAACGCTATACGATAGTATTTGGGTGGATAGGTGGCACGTGATAAAGGAAAAAGGCGATACGATATGGATACACGATAGCATCTTTATTGAAAAGTGGCGCGAAAAAAACACACGCGACACCATATGCGTGCGCGATAGTATTCCGTATGAGGTGCCAAAGTATATCCGTCAGCGCAATGGATATGACCGATTTACGGCAACAGGGTTTTGGATTATGATTGCACTTGCGATTGGATATATTGCGTTACGCATTTATTTGCGTTTTAAGCGCGTATAATTGATTGGGTAGGTATTTTATTGCCTACCCTTTTTCGTGAGATTAAACGGAAAATTCGTGTCAAAATTTTGATAATTGAATAAAAAGCAGTAATTTTGCGCAAACAATTTAAGATATGGAAAAAATTATTTCAAAATTGAAAGAGATTGCAAGTAAAACTGCAAATCAAATCACGAATGAAGACAAAGCATTTATCCGTCAATACGCATCGCAGTATGGCGTGGAATTGCCAAAAGACAAGCCTAATTGCAAATCGTGCTACGTGGATGCAGCCGTTTTGATTTATAAGGCAATTAAGGATGCAGAGCCAAAACCAACCGACCGCAAGTATATTTTGCGCGATGGCGTGGATGTTATTTGGCATGGCGTACGTATCAATGAGGCAAGCGTTACGGATGAGCTTGCGGAAAAGTGGATTGCAAACGGATTCCCAAAAATGTATTTTAAATGACAATTGATTTCTCAAAGCCATATTGCAAATACGTGGACGTGTTGCAATTCGTTACCGATGAGAGCCGCAAGGAGTTGATGGAACGGGCAGCAAAGATACGCGACCCATACACCTTGACCCTTTCGGAGTTCTTTGCGTGTTGCGAGGGAGATTTTGCGTGCGTTATCAAAGATGTGAATAATATAACAACAGGCGAGGGATTATGGCTCGAAATGTTTCGCGATTTTATTGCTGATTTTGGCAAGATATTAGAGCGATTAGTGATACCACAAACACCCGAACAAAAGCAAGCAAGCGCAAATTGTTTGCCTGTGGAGTGGCAAGAGGGTATGCTTGTATTCGTACGCGCGTATTTTGGATTGAAATCTTTTGGCGAGGCGGAAAACGTTACGATTGGCGATTATCTTTTGGCAAAGAAAGATGAATACAATACTGCCATCTTTCAACGCAATATGGCGAAAATACAAACGCAAAAAATACATAAAAAATGACAATAATTGAGAAAATAAAACAATCGGTTGAGGGTGCGACAGGTATGCCATTTTTGTACCACGCTGCGGGCGAGTTAAACGAGCTGATTGCGCGTTGTAGTGAGTTGCCTGTTGCCTATTCTTTTTTGATTGATAGCGGCACGATTGATGACGTAAATGGTAGATACCATGAGCGCGTAACGCTTGCGGTTATGTTTTGCGACAAAACGGAGTTCGATTTCAACGCGTTAGAGAATGAGCAAATCATTGACCGAATGAAAGTAAAGGCGTACAAGTGGATGCAGTCGTTACGCATGAGTAACGCGTTGCACGTTGTATCCGTCAATAATACGCAACGCCTATATGATAACACAACCGACATTTTAACGGGTTTTGCCGTCAACATAACGATTGAGGATGTGGCAGGCGTAGGCGAATGCGAATTGCCGGAGGTGGTTATTGATGTGGATAAAAATGGCATTTACGATGTTGTAGGTGTGGACAAAGTGCGCGTGAACGTTGTACCAAAATTGGATGAGTTAGAGGTTACCGAGAATGGCGAATATCTACCTCCTACCGATATTGCGGGTTTTAGCAAGGTGGTGGCTAACGTGTTACCAAAAACAACTGACCTCGTTGCCACCGAGAATGACAAGGAGTATCTGCCTGCTGACTATGGAGTTGATGCGTTTAGGAGCGTTAAGACGGAAATTGAGGGTGCTTTTGATATTAAGAACGCATTTGGAATAGTCATTTCAAGACACCCTTATTATCATAATGAATCTACTAATACAGAAATAACAGTAATAGTAGATGGAGATTTTTTGAAGATTCCAAATTGCGATTATAAACTATCTATTAATCCTAAATTTGATTTTTCTGCAATAAAATATGCAGAACGTCTCTTCGAAAATGTTAATTTTCGTAAAGGTGTTGATTATCCGCTACACTTAATCGATGTATCATCATTTAAGAGATTTTGGCAGATATTCTATTCAACTAAACAAGAAGAAGGTGCTATAATAGATATTTCATCTTGGGATTTTACTAATATGCCTTTCGCACAACTTAGTAATGGCTACGAATTACGGCAATGGTTTCAAAATAGCACTATTTATAATGTAGTTGGGAATAGGAGTGTAGAAGATGTAATTCGTGATAATATATGTATATATAAAGGCGTTAGGTCTAATATGTATTTGAGTAATAATAATAATACACTAGATAGAGCATCTCTACGTGCTTTAATTAATGGTATTGCAGACCTAACAGGGCAAACCGCACAAACACTCGAAATCGGTGCAACATTGATTGCAAAATTAACTGAAGAAGATATTGCAATAGCAACTAACAAGAATTGGACAATAGCATAAAACAATAAAACTATGATAGCAGAGCAAGTCACACTAAGAAAACAAGTACCATCAGCAGATGGATTATGGATTTATCGCAAGATTGATAATCAATATATCATCCGTCAATTTGTTTGGCTCGGCAAGGAGGATACCGAGTGGGATGAGTGTAACGAAGAGCAAAAAGCCGAGTTTGAAAAGCACAACGCAAAAGTGCAAGAGGAACAAGAAAAAGCAAATTTTGAGCGAAATCTTTGATTTGCGCGCATCAAATCGCAAAATGGTATAAATGTATATCTCAGCAAATAAAACCGCTTAAAACGCAAATAAATGGCTGATACGCAATTTGTACAAAATATTGCCCAAATACTTTTGCAGGCACGCGATGAGATACGTGCCAATATGGCTGCAAAGGGTATCAATGCAAGCGGGCGCACGTCAGCCGCTTTACAGGTGGTGAAGCGTGGTAGTCAAATCGCGCTTATAAAAGCGGAGGGGCAAAACGCACCATTCGGCACGTTGCAATATGGACGTGCCGGTGGGCGTGTGCCTGCTGGATTTTATGAGATATTGAAACAATGGTCGCGTGATAAAGGTTTGAGCTTTGCCAACGAACAGGAACGAGGCACGTTTGCGTATTTCCTTGCGCGTAAGATTGCGCGTGAGGGTACGCAACGCCACCGCTCGCCACGTACCGACATATATGATGAGCCACTTGAAAAGGCGGTGGATGGAGTTCGCCAAGAGGCACGCAAATACGTTCTTGGCAGTATCAAAGCGGCTTTGGCGAGTGGATATGCTGATACAAATTTATAAAAATATATTTTGTAAAGATTTTTGTAAAGTGTTTTGTAAAGGATAACAAATTGAAAATCAAAAACTTATATATGATTTTACAAAAATATAAAAATATAAATGTATTTTACGCATATACGCACGCACACACATAAGGGCAAAAAGCAAAATATAAAAAATAAATAAAATAATTTATAAAATTTTGCGTTGAAATAGGGTTGCCAAGTCCGTGAAACGAATAATTTTTGAAAATTTTACAAATATGGCAGAGGAACAAGTAATCATTGCGGTAGATTTGCAGGCAGAGGGCATTGAGGGGAAACTTGATGCAATTGTTGGTCAAATCGCATCGTTAAAAAACGAGCAACGTGAATTGAACGCGCTTTATAAGGCGGGTGCAATTGATGAAGAGTTGTACATAAAGAAAAGCAAAGATTTGTCTTTGCAATTGGGTGTGCTGCAACGTCAGCAAACTAATTTGACGGCTGCGGTACAAACGAGCCGCAAGACTAATGCTGATTACTCGGATAGTCTTGATGGTATGCGTGCAAAGTTGAATGATATGCAGAAAGCATATGCGACTTTGACAAAGGCACAACGTGAGAGTGCAGAGGGTAAGGAATTTTTGCGTGCGATTGCGGAACAGGATAAAGCCGTCAAAGGATTAGAGCAATCAATTGGCGATGCACGCAGGAGTGTGGGCGACTATGAGGGTGCGATAAAGCGCAGCGTTCCAATATTGGGAAATTTGAGCAATAAAGCCGATGAGGCAAAAGGATTGTTTGAGGCGTTAGGCAAAGGCGGTAGCGCGGCATTGACTGCGATTGCGCTTGGATTGAAGGGTGCGCTTGTTGCCGCGTTGAAATTCCTTGCAACGCCTATTGGTGCAGTAATCGCAGCGGTTGGCGTGGCGGCTTTGGGTCTTGCAAAGGCGTTCGGAAAGTTAAGCGAGGCTTTTAAAAAGAATGATGAGGCGGGAACGGCTTGGGCAAAATTGATGTCAAGTTTTCAGCCGATAGGCGACGCTATTTCTCGAATGTTCGACAAAATGGCGAGTGCTATTGGACGTGTAGCGGATAGATTTGCCGATTGGATAGGCAGAAAAAATGACGCCGTAAAAGCGGCGCAAGATTTGGTTGTTGCCGTTGATAATTTAGAACAAGCCGAGCGCGATTACACGGTAAATAGTGCGGAACGAAACAAGCAGATTGCTGAGTTGCGAGCAAAGGCAACACAGACGGAAAAATATAGCGCGGAGGAACGTATTTCAGCACTCAATGAGGCAATGGAATTGGAAAAGCAAAACCTTGCAGACCAAAAGACCATCGCGGCAGAGCGTTTGCGCATATTAGAGGAAACGGCAAAAAAAGAGAGCGACACAAGCGATGAAACGGCAAACAAAATTGCACAGGCGCGCGCGGCTTTATACCAAGCAGAAGAGCAATATTATAGTGGCACGCGTAGATTATTGGCGCAATTGAATAGTGCCGAAAAAGAGGTTGCAGCAGAGCGTGAGGCGCGCCAAAAAGCCGCGCTCGAAGAGGCGTTCCGTATTTATGATGAGGAAACAAAACGCGCAAAATTACTGAATGATAGTTTGCAGTCTTTGGCGAACGTAGAGGAAGAGCGTGCGCGTATTAAATTGGAAACGGAGCAGGAACTTGCACGCCTACGTAAAGATGCAGAAAGTTACGTAGAGGAAGAGGAAGAGGTAGATGTGCCAAGCGTTGATGATGTAGTGCGCGAACGTTTTGGCATAGATGAGGAGGCAATTGCGTATTATAACGAATTACTCGAAAGCGGAATGAGCGCGCAAGAACGTTTCGCGGCGATGAGCGAGTGGACTGCAAAACGTAGCGCGAAAGCGTTTGCAAGCGCAGCAGGTAGTATGGCAGGCGCGTTTAATGATATGGCGCAAATGCTTAATGAATACGGCAAAGAAAATGAAAAGGCACAAGCCGCATCAAAGGCGTTTGCGTTGGCAGGTATTTTGGCGAGCCAAGCGCAATCAATCGCGGAGGGTGCTTTGGCTATTTCGGCGGGTATTGCGAGCGCGCAAAGCGTTCCGTTCCCTGCGAATATTGCGGCAATCGCTACAACGGTTGCAACAATTACGGGTCTTATTGTTTCTACCGCATCAAGTTTTCTGCAGGCGAAACAATTATTGAGTACGGCTGATGCAGGTGCGTTCTCGAATGGTGGAGTTGTAAGCGGTACAAGTTACACAGGAGATAAATTGACTGCTCGCGTAAATAGTAACGAGGTAATTCTAAATCCAAAACAGGCGAGCAATGTTTTGTACCAAATGGCAAATTCGCCAACAGGTTTTGGATTTGATTACGAGGCAATGGCTGCGGCTATGAGCGCACAACCCGCACCCGTTGTAGTATATAAAGAGTTGCGTGATTTTGAAAGTAAAGTAGTAACATATAACGAAATTGCAAGCGTATGAATTGGAAAGTAATTGCAGACACGACCGAGCTACGTGTTGGAACTAATTTTGATTACAATGTATATCTACAAGAGCAACCGACCATTAAGGTATTGAGCAAAAATAACAGGGCGGTCTTGGTGGGATTGGGGAGTGATATTGTATCATACACACCCGATGAAAACAAAATGGTTTTCATCAATTTAACGGATTATATGTCGGTATTTGGTGACGGATCAATTGGAGTTGGAACGCCTGTATCAAGCCGTATTGATGTGAATTATCGCGTTGTTGGTATGGTATCCCCAGAAAATATGATAATCCCACGAATAAATGATATACAGGATTTTGTGCCGATTATTCAGCCGAGCAAGATGTACGCGTTGCCATTCGGTTTGTATGGTAGAGTTTCGGTGTGGAATAATGGTCAGTTTGATGACGTTTATTATGGCGCGTTTCAATCAAAAACTCTCCCACTCAGTCCGCTTGCATCAAATCTCGAAATAAAAGAAGGATTATTTGTTTCGTGCGGAGATATAAAATACTCTACACACATTTCACCTTTGAGTTGTGGTAGAACGTATGCAGCCGTGCAATGGGCTACACGTTGGGGAGGTGTAAACGTTATGACGTTTGAGGTTGTAGATGTGAAACAAACGCAAGAAAATATCGTAGAATTATCCTCCCGCTTTAATGGGTTTAACGTGAGAAAAGGGTATGTTCAATCTTTTGTCTTGCGATTAAGCGGATTAAACAAATATGATTATTGGTATTATTCGGATATAATAACGAGCAACGATGTACGTGTTGCGGTGAATGAAATTGATGCGAATTTTGGAGATGCAACACGCGTTGACGTAATTACAAAATCGGTTACTATCCCAAATTCAAACGGCTTGTATTCCCTCGAATTAGAAATAAAATATAAACGATATGATAGAGTTTAATGTTGGCGGCATATTGCTCGACGTTCCGAGCGGTACGCGTTTGCAATTTGTGAAAAAAAACATACTATTTGCGTTTGATAGCATAGAGTGCGAGAGGACAACGTCTTTTCGTTTGCCAAAGACACCAACAAACTTGCGTGCCTTTGATTTCAGCAATAATTTCCACAGGCAAGGAACGGCAATGCGTATTCGCGTAGATGCGCAATTACGGATTGGCGTTGTCGTTAAAAATGGATACCTTTACGTGCAGACGTATAGCCATAAGTCGCAAGAATTTGATTGCATATTCGTGACGGGTGAATTATTGGGATTAAAGCAATTAAAGGAATTAGGTAAGGCTAACGAGATACCATACGAATACAATGCCAAAGTATCGTATAATGTATTGACAAACCCGACTATCCTTTTGCAAAACCCAAATTTTAGGGTGATGAGGTCTTATTGTGATGATGATATAAATCGACCGTCTTATAATTTGGGACACATACTTGATTGGCTTGTTGGTCGTACAGATATAACAGTTTCCGAATTGCCAAATCAATTGGACGTATTGATTACAGAGCCAAATCAATTGCAGCCTACAATTTTCTCAATCACGCAGCAAGTTGTAGATAGTAGTCAGCCAACGCCGGATATTAGCGAGGATTATTACAATACTATCGCGGCGAGTGCTAACGTTTATGCCGTTTTCGATAATATAGGATATGATGAATATAACGGAGAGCCAACAGTTATATTGGGAGTACAAAGATATTATCGCCCGCGTTTTTTGAGAGCGAAAATGGATGTTAAAATAACATTTCCAGCTAATTTCCCTAACGTGTTTATGTATGGTATGCGCGACACATACGGAGGTATGGTTTTTTACGGAGATTATAGTTTTTCAGTAGTGGATTACCAAATGACGGTAAGCGGTGAGCCACTTGCGGGTAGAACTATATCGTTAAAAAAAGATGATGCGTTTATCTTCGTAGATAGCGATGACTTTCAAATGGTGAGAGGCAGCGCGGGTGGTGGTTTGCCAAGTCTTGGATTTTATCCGCTTATATCTCAAACCAATTTTGATGGGATGACGGTAGAGGCAGACGGCGAATTGCAAACCGGTGATATTATATATTTGCGTGATAATATGCCATCTTTGACCGCTGTGGATATATTGAAGATATATGCGTATATAAATGGCAAAGTTCTTTGGTATGATAGCGAAAATGAGCGCGTAACGTTCGAGGATTTGATTGTAAGTGATTATCCTGTTTACACGTTAAAAAAAGCTATCAACGTGACAAGCGTAAAACGAACGTTCGGCGATTATGCTCAAAAAAATATATTGAGGTACGAAAGCCCCGAATTTATGCGTTCATCTGATGTGATAGAAGAGCAATACACGATTGACAACGTGAATATCGAACAGGAAAAAGAACTTTATCGAATTCCGTTTAGTGAGGGAAGACGTTACAGGGAAACGCGTGCGCTGCAAATTCGTGCAACGGATAACGATACAATAGCAAATCCAAATCTTTTGATAGGCAGATTATTTAGAACTGAGCTTGTAAAGAATAACGTATTGCAGGCGATACTTACCAATAGCACTACGATAGATGTCCAATGTGATATGTCGCTATTTGAGTTTGATAGCATACGCGATAAGATGCGTATATTCTACGACAATGCTTATTGGGTTTGGCTCAATATAAGTTGGAATAATGGTGTTGCTGATATAACGCTTGCAAAGGTATGACGCATTTATTTGCGTTTTAAGCGCATCTTTTATCGAAATGGTATAAATGTATGTTTTTCGTATTTAATGAGCCTAAATCGAAAATTCGACTTAAAAATGTAGTTACGCGCCCACGTATATATAATGTATAAAAGGAAACCGCCCACGCAATCACTGCGGAGGCGGTTTTTTAATTATCAACATTTAAACCATATGAAAAACAAAAAAACAGTTTCAACCCCGCAAAGGTACTGCTTTTTGTTGAAATGAGCAAACAAAATGACCGAAAAAAGTGTGATTTTGTAAAGTCCATTTTACAAAATGCAAGAAAAATAGGGTAAAATGCAATTTTTTTACGGAAAAATTTGGTAGTATAAAATAAAAGTTGTAATTTTGCACCGTCAAACAAAAACAACAACTCAAAAAACATTTAGAACAATGAAAACAAAACAACAAATCAACACTTATTCAAAAGGTGAAATCAACCGCAATTTCAAGATTAAGGTATTCGGTATCGTAAACGGCGTAAAGCGCAACACCCTCGTAGGCGTTAGTGGTTTGATAAATATCCTTGACGGAGATGAGCAAAAGGCGATAGCAATGGTTACACGCGCTTTCAATAGTGGCAAAGACCGAACCGATTGCAAGATTTACGGCGGCGCAAAGGTTAGTTTTTATGTATTTTAATTTGGAGGGCAGAGCTATGACACAACAAAGAAAACAAAATGCAGAGCGTATCCGTGAGGTACGTCTGCAATTACAAAGTCTTATTGAGGATTTGTATTGGGGCGATATTGAGGGCGCAAAGATTGATGATTTTCAACGCGCACAGGCAAATCAAGTTTATATGATGCTGAAAGGCATTGAATACGATTTGATACACGAAAAGCCAATCGTGAATATTGAGGAAAAGGATACATACGAGCATATGCACGCGCAATATCCCGATGCTATTTGTTTGTTTCGTTGCGGCGATTTCTACGAGGTATATCGTGAGGATGCACAAAAGGCGAGCAAGATATTGAATATCACTTTGACACATAGAGAGGCGAATGGCACGCGTGTATATATGGCAGGTTTTCCGTTTCACGCGCTTGGCAAATATTTGCCAAAGTTGGTGCGTGCAGGATTAAGGGTTGCAATTATAGATGGTAAATAAGATGAAAACGTGGCAACAATTACGCGCCCAGGCGTACCGAATTATGCTGAATTGCAGCAAGATTTATCGCAACGAAAAAGGATATATTTATTATTGCATAGGCAGCAAACAATACAAGCGCAGCGACCTTTTGAAATTGGTTGCAGAGGTAGCGCAAAAACGATACAAACTATCACGATTTACTAACTAAAAAACACAAAAACATTATGACACAAGATGCACAATGGTTTGAGGAACGCAAGGCGGAACTCACCGAGTTTTTAACTACAATCACAAACGGGCTGAATACTTTGGCGAAAAGCGCAGGGCGCACCCATTACACGAAAAATCAGTTATTGCGTGAGTGCTACAACATTGGCACCTGCGATGAATTACACACGATTGATGAGTGGCACAAATTAGGCAGACAAATTAGAGAAAGCGAACACGGATACTTGTTTTGGTATAACGGCGAGGCAGTGCTATTATTCACACGAGACCAATTGATGGCTATTTAATTATTAACCGCGAGCGGGTAACACCGATCGCACAAAACACACAAGAAAATGAAAAACGAATTTGAAGAGATGTGTGCAGCACAGGCACACCAACAGGAAATTGCGAGCAGTCGCAAAGGTTGTTTAGGCGGTAGCGATGCCGCGATGGTTTTGAAAATCGCACGCAAGGGTATCGAGGCATTAAGTAATACCGACATTAAACGATTACGTGTGATGTTAGGATTGGAGGAACGCGAGGACTTTGGTGGTAGTGCAGCAACAAACGCGGGACACCTGTTTGAGGATTATGTGCAAGTAGTAGTAAGCGAACACGCACGAAAGGAACACCGATTTGATGGGGTGCAGTTTCGCAATTTTAAGATAATCGCGCACGCTGATTATTACGAAGAGGCGCATCAACGAGTATGCGAATGCAAGTTCGTGCAAAAGCCAACGGAGAAAGTGTTGGCGCAATACTTTGGACAATTGCAATGGTATTATCTATTCTCCGGAGTGGATGCGGTTATGTTGATACACGGAACAGGAAATGCAGAGCCATTTTCGGTTGATAGTGTGAACGTGCAGCCTGTTGAATATTGCGCAGATGCGTGTGAGGAATTGATGCAAGGATTGCGCGCGATTGACAATTGGTGCGATTTGTATTTGTCGCAAGAAACAACCGATTGGCGAGATGAGGAGTTTGCCGATGAGGAGTTGATGGAGCTGCTTACAAGTTACAAGAGTATCAAATTTACCATTGATATGTTTACGCCGCAATTAGATGAATTGCGCCAAAAGATTGAGGCGTATATGGCAGAACATCACATCGCGAATAGCCGTTCGTATGGAGTGCAAGTTTCGTACAAACAACCAACATCGCAAAGGCGTTTGGATGCAGCCAAAGCGCAAGCAAAGTATCCTCAATTGGCAACGGATGAGGAATGTTGGAAAATAACAAACGTCAAAGGTAGTGTAACAATAAAATTGGTAAATGATGAAAGCAAAAACAATTAATGTGCAAATCGTAAAGAATTGCGGAAATTATGAGAGCATCCGTATCGGTGGAGAATGGGAACTGAATGGTGAGAGCGTAGAACAGGCAACGCAAGCGGCTTTGGCAGAGTTGAACGCCGCTTGGGAGTTATGCAAGAAACCAACTCCACAAGTAAAGACGGAACAAGCGGCAGAGCAACCAACACACGCTGCGGATGGTAGGCAAATTGTAACGTTCCAGAAGGATAACGAATTACTGCAGAAAATCGTGAAACGTGTGCAGAAAACAAAAATCACGATTGATGATGTGTTAAAGCATTACGCGTTGGATGATGAGGCGCAAAGATGCGTGGAGGCGGCAATCAAATTGCGCGGTTGAGTTATCGGGTAGGAGTGCGGAAAATCCGCACTTTTACCCCTATTTTGTAAAGTCTATTTTGCAAAATACAAGAAAAATGGGGTAAAATGTAATTTTTTTTTACGGAAAATTTGGTGGTATAAAATAAAAGTTGTAATTTTGCATCGCAATTCAAAATTAATAACAATTTAAACACAAAAACATTATGGCAAGATTGACAAAAAACAAATGATGAATGAAATGATTTTCATTTACGAGGCATTTTCAACCGCTAAACAAGTTGCAGAGAAAACGCGTGAGAAATTGCACAAGTATTCAAACCAAAGATGCTACGAGCAAGTTGAAAGTTGCTATAATTACGTTATGAGCGCACGCAACGCAAAAGATGCAAGCGCAGGAGTATTTTGTTGCACAGGAATTGCATTGAAATTCTAATTATTAACACGCAAGGCGGGCAACCGCCTTGCATAAACACACAAAAACGATATGAAAACAATTCAAGAATTAAAGGAGGCTCGTTTGATTGAGCTTGCAGAAAATGAAAAGGAATGGAAAATCGAAACCGCTCACGCGATTGATAATTGGTTTGTATTGGTTATTTACCGAAAATTATTTAACGAATTACCCGAGTATATTCGCACGTGCAATGTGTTGCAATGGGGATTGGCAAAAGTAGCCGCGTGGGCAACAGGTCAAAAACCTTGCAAGATGTGGGCAATCGGTAGTGGTATTGCAACAGGAATTTCGTTGGCTGCAATACTTATGATGACAAGCGCGGGAGTTCCTTTGGCTGACCAGATTTGGGCAGTAGTGGTTTGGGCAATTTCCGCATTTATACTAACTTTATCCACCTGTAAACTTTTTTGATTATGGCAAGAGATTTGAACACGTGCGAAACGTTGGGCGATTTCATTGAGGCGGCAATCGGTATCTACGAAGATGATGGCAAAACATTGACCATTGAACAGGCATTCAGCGAGGGAGTGAGATTGCAAAAAAAATGTGGGATGGAGAGTAATTCTAAAAAAATAAAATATTGGCTATAAAGAGCTGATATAATATAGTTATAAATCAAAAAAAAAACACCAATCAATTATGAGATTAGATTTTATTAAAGGTTACTTTGACGTTAGAGAGTACAACGCAAAGAAAACACGCGCCGAGCGCACAATCAAAGGCAATGAGGCAATGATTACTTTTGATGTAACATTCGCAGCCGACCAATTACCCGCAGAACTTGCAAAATTCGCAAAGGAGTATGAAAAAGATGGCGTAACACGTTACGCAGTAAAATTCAAAATCAGTCAAAAGGTAAAGTGGTTTGGCTATGAGGGAAAGAACGTGGTAAAGATTGCGCGACCCGACAATGCCGATTTGGCAGACAAACGTTTCGAGGCGTGTTTGGATTTCAAACAATTGGATGGCGACCCTGCAAAGATGGAGGCGTGCGGATATTGGGTGAACGGCATCGTAATTCGAGAGGATGATGATATGTTTGCAGACCTCAACGGGGGCGAGCCAATTCAAGAGGCAAGCGCGCAAATAGATGATGATGACGATGATGATTTGCCAATCTAATCAGTAACGTGCGAAATTTGCATTTTAAGCGCATCAAATTGTAAAATGGTATATTTATATTACTTTGCAACGAAATTCGCTTAAAACGCAAATCTTGCTCAAAAAGTTTTTGAGGTTATGAGTAAAAATAGAATACTATTTCAAGGATATAAGGAAGTCGTAGAGAAAACGAGCCGCCTGTTGGAACTTAATCCCTTTGACTTGCATTTTGAATTGGGCGATTTTTTTCGCCGCAACGAGATTTGCAATGGCAGTTTGGAGGCAAAAAAATATCTACATATCTTGCGTGCGCTTGGTTGGTCAGTCAAAAAGCGCAAAGGCGTATGGTATTTGAACAACAAACAAATAGAGTTCTTTGAGATATGAAAACGTATAAATGGCAATTGCGCAAGGGTAGCAAAAAGGAGATTTGTCCCAATTGCGGTCAAAAGCGTTTTGTGCCTTATGTATTGGCGAGCGATGGCGTAACGCCTGCAGGTGCGGAATATGGAAGATGCGACCGAGAGCAGAGCTGCGGATACCAATGCTATCCTGATGGCGAGCGAACGGTTGTAGCCGTTCCGCAACAAGTGCAGCCAAAGGAAATGCTGCGATATGTTGGCAAATTGGATGGAGTGCCAACGTGCGAGTTCTTTCGTTGGATGCAGAGCGTTATTGGGCAAACGGATGCGTTTGTAGCAATGCAAGACTATAAGATTGATAGTATTGACAATTGCATTATTTGGTGGCAGATTGACCGCGATGGAGTTGTGCGCACAGGCAAAGTGATGAAATACCTCGCAAACGGACACCGCGACAAAAGCGACACCTTTCCCGTAACGTGGGCGCATAAGCACCGCCGATTGAAAGACCAATTCAAAGGCGAGGAGTTAAAGCAATGCCTATTCGGAGAACACCTTTTGACAAAGTATCCCGATAAGCCTGTTGCAATCGTTGAAAGCGAAAAGACGGCAGTTATATTGAGCCGTATTTATCCTGACCATATATGGCTCGCAACAGGTGGCTCGCAAGGCATCAAGAGCGATGAGCGTTTGACACCTTTGCACGGGAGAAAAGTGTTGCTTATTCCCGACAATGGTCAGTATTGGAATTGGAAACGCACCGCCGACAAATACGGGTGGATGATTACCGATGCGCTCGAAAAAAATGCGCCTTTTGATGGTGCAGATATATTGGATATTATTGAACTATTAAACACACAAAACAATGAAAGCGAAACTTTTTAATAAAATTCTAATCAAGGCGTTGATGGTTATTTGCTCGCCTGTTCTTATCCTTTTGTTTGGATTGATTGGTTTTTGTATGGCGTTATTTGGTGATAGCGATTATGATGAGTTTTAACGAAATATCAAAGGTTAGCACCGCAGAAAAACCAAGCGAGCTTGTTGCGCGTTACCTGTTGCACGAACAGGCGGGCGGGACACTATACGAGTTCCTTGCGCAGTTCGATTTTGCGAGCCGCGAGGAGATTTCTTTGGCAGTTCGCGATTTGGCTTATGCGATTGTCGGCGATAAATACATCAATGACAAACACACGCAAGAGAACAATGTTTTTGCACGTTGTATTTTTAAGCGATTTAATAGCATATGCACCAATCCCGACAAGTTCGACAAATACCCAATATCGGTCAGCGGCGAGTTATGGCACGGAGGTTATAGCCGCAAGAAAATACAACAGGCAACGCAAGCCCTGTTTGATGAATGGCAGCCCACGTGCGATGAATGGGAACAGGCGAAAGCACGCATCCAATCGTTATACGGATTGACCGAAAAAGATACCGACAAGTTGCAATTCTTTATTGAGCAATGCAAAGCGGGTGGAGATTTCCCAAATAGTTTGCGCCGAATGCTATATATTTGGGGTAGCACAAAGATGACCGGAAAAACCACCACCGCAACAATGATTGTTTCAATCTTGAATGGCGAGCGCGATTACAAGCAGATTGCCAAGTATTCAACATCTTTGGCGTATGAGATGCAGATTAAAAGTTTTGCCGTTCCAAAGATAAGCGAGTGCAATGCCTGTTTGATGGACGAGTGCTTTTACGCGGATATGGGAAAAACGTATGCCGATTTCAAACGCTTTATAACGTCAAGCGGTGGGCGTTCCCGTTTGCCTTTTGGACAGGAGTTTGCTTGGGAGGGCTATCCCAATTATGTTGCAACGTCAAACGACCCCTTGCGCAAGTTTATCAAGGATTGGGATGACCGCCGATATTTGAGCATTGAATTCAAGACACAACCAACGGAGCGATTGGAGTTCGACACTATTTACGAACTTTGGCGCATATTCATCATCGGCAGTTCGCGTGAGCTATCTTGGTACGATTGGGCGGAACGCATCGCACAAACATCCAATGAGGTAGGCGAACGCACCGAACGCGCTTTGGAGTTCGAGATTGAGATGCAGCGCAATGAGTTCTTGGATTTTATTATAAGCAAACAGGTGGCGAGTGATAGTGCATCGTGCAAAGATAACCGCGTATCGTTAAAATTCTTTGTTGATTACTTTGCAGCCGGTGGACACGCGACTGAGGTAAGCAAGCGAAGAGATGAAATTGAACAAGCGGTTTTGAAAGTGTTTGGCGCACGCTATTCCACGCAAACCTATTGGCTATTGAGCGACCTACGCAAGAGGGCGCACGAATTAAAGTATAACACAACCGGCGATGAGGACACGTCAGCAGATGATGAAGATGTGAACGATTTGCCATTCTAAAACACAAAAAAAATTATGGGACATCAAATTCAATATTCAGTAACTAACACAGGGCTGCTCAAAGATACTTGCGAACACACAGGTTATTTGATTGGCGGTTATGATTGCGTAAATTGCAAACATTTCAGTTATAAGGATAAAAAATATTCGTACGTAGTTTGCTCAATGAAACATACAAAAAAATGAGATTACACGAGTATCAAAATAGGATTGTAACGTTCTTGCACCAACACCCACGCGCCATCCTTTCGGTGGATATGGGGTTGGGCAAGACCGCTGCAACGCTCACATATATTGAGCAAGCGCGACCCAATTCTTTGCTGATTGTAGCTCCGAAACGCGTTGCAGAAACGGTATGGCTGCAAGAGGCGGAGAAATGGGGATACGCGCACACCGCGAGCCAAATGGTAATTGTTAATGGTACGCCCAAACAACGCGCCAAAGCGATTGCAGATAACGCGCACCCTTATAAGATTATCAGCCGCGACAATTTGAAAGACGTTTACGGGTACAAATGCGATTTGTTAGTGATTGATGAGCTAACAAGTTTCAAGAGCGTGAAGAGCAAACGCACGCAAGCCGTGTTGAGCATACAGGCAAGCCGCAAGGTAGGTTTGACTGGTACATTCTTGGCAAATGGCGCGATAGATATTTTTGGACAATGTGCAGCCGTTGGATTGCGGCTTGGAGGCGGTTTGAATTTCGATGCGTGGCGTGCAATGAACTTTCACGATGCAGTAGCAGGCGCTGGATTGCAGTTTCAAAAATGGGTGCTGAATAAAGGTATAACAATTGAGAATTTATTGCGTGAGGTGCAAGATTGCATCTTTACTTTGACCGCAGCCGATTACCTCGAAATCCCCGATGTGCAGCACCAATGGCACAAGATAGAACTCGCACATGAAACACGCAAGGCGTATGATGATTTGAACGCGTTTTTGGGTTTCAATCTTGGCGATGGTACTTTGACGTTTGATGAGGGTGCAAAGTTCGCCAAATTACAAACCCTCTGCAATGGTTTTGTGTATGATGAAAACGGAACGCCTGTGCGCGGCAAGGATAGTGCCAAATTGGAGGCGGTTGCAGACTTTGTGGCAGAGTGTGCAGAGAATGGCGAAAACGTGCTTTTATTTTACGCCTATCGCGAGGAGGCGGTATGGCTGGGAGAATTGCTCACCAAAAGAGGTATCGGCTTTGAAAGCGTAAAAAAAGCGGGTTTTGTCGAAAGATGGAACGCAGGCAAAACGCAATGCCTGTTTGCACACCCTGCAAGCGCGGGACACGGACTGAATTTGCAAAAAGGAGGTCGCGTTATTGTATGGAGTAGTTTGACGTATAATTATGAACTATACGCGCAAGCAAACGCACGATTGGCGCGACAAGGTCAAACGCGTAACGTGCAAATTCACTACTTTATGGCAGAGGACACGTGCGAGTGGCAGATGTGGAACGCGTTACAAAAAAAGGACAAAGAACAAAACGAATTTTTAACACTTACAAAACAATGAAAACTGAAAATATAGACGAGGCAGTAACATTGCTCAATGAGTATCTAATGCTCAATGAAATATATCAAGGAGCATCAAAAATAAATGCAGAGATTTGCGAATTGGCTTGCAGATATAACAAAGCAAAATGCGATGCGGAGAGGATGTCTATTGCTAATGAAATGGACACAAAAATCAATCGTATTTTTGTTGCAAATAAATATATCAATTTGAGTGTAAAGTGCGACATTTATTTGTACGGATTTTGTCAAGCGTTTCACAGGCTTGAAAGTAAAATTGAAATACTAAAACAACAAATTGAGAAGTTATGACACACACACATACACACACACACAAGCGAGTAAAATATACGCGCGAGCAAATTAAAAGGTTTAACAAAAGACAATTAGCTATGAAATTTGATGAGTATGAAACAACTAACACCACAGGAGATGGATGCGCTAACAGGTATGATGATTGTCCTGTTTCACGCGGGTGAGCGTTGCTCGCAAATAATCACGCAGCAATACGCAGCGCAATACAAAGCGAGCAAAGATTATCAATTATTATGCAAAATGTATGGCAGAGCCAAAGCCGATTTGATGGTGCAAGAGCAAACGGAAAAGATATTGACACAAGCCGACAAAATGCAAGTGAAACGCATAATCAAACAGGCAGAGGATTTGCAACGCAGCATTGAAAAGATGACCGCCATCGCAATACAGGTAGGCGACCAACCGAACATGTGCGACAATTTTGATGCATTACTCAATGATGCAAACAACGTGTGCAAATTGATGGGATATTATGCAAATATTATGACAGAAGAGGATTTGATGAAAGCCGATAGCACGATGAAAGCACTTGCAAAAGGCAACCGAGTACCCGAAACAATTATGCAACAATTTGAGATGCGATGAAACACGAAGAATTGCAATTAGAAAAACAATGCCGCTCACACGCTCGAGCGTGTGGGTGGGCTTGTTGGAAAAATGAGAAAAACGGATGCAAAGGTATTCCCGATGATAGTTTCCTTTCCCCCGATGGCACGCGCTTTCTTTTGGTGGAATTCAAAAAAGATGCACGCCAAAAGTTACGACCCGAGCAAGAGTTGTGGCTCAATCGCTATCCCAATGTAGTCCACAGGATAGATGACTTCGAAGAGTTTCAAAAACTACTAAAATCGTAAAAACGTCAAAAATATGCGTTTCGCCAAGATGGCAAGTATCAAAATGGATTATTTTTTACAAAATATTTTATTTATTTTTTTTATTTGAGCAAAATCCTTGTATATGTGCCTGTGTGTGCGTATATATATGTGTGTAAAATCATTTATATTTTTATATTTTTATAAAATAAATAAAAATGTGCGTTTGGCGGACTTGGCGATGGGTGTTTTGACAAAAATTTTACAAAAACGATAAAAAACAACGATTATGAAAAAAAATAATTTTGTAAAGACTGACAAAAATTGTCAGTATCCCACAGGCGAGTATCCCACAGGCGAGGGAAAGCAATGTGCGAACTTGATACAAATCACGTAAACGCATTTATTTGCGTTTTAAGCGCATATTTTGGAGAAATGGTATAAATGTATATCTTTCGTATTTGGTGCGCTTAAATCGCAAATTCGCCTTAAAATTGAAAACGGAAAAGTTTGCAGGGTGTTTGCGTATGTGAAATAAAAGCAGTACCTTTGCGGCAAACAAATTAAAACGCATACGATTATGGAAATCAAATTTGACAAAAGAAATTATCGCAAACATAGCGATAGCAACAAACGCAAAATCAAGAAAAGCTTGCAAGAATGTGGCGCAGGTCGCTCGGTGTTAGTGGATGCCGATGACACATTGATTGCTGGCAATGGTGTATTTGAACAGGCGCAAGCGATGGGCATACCCACGCGCGTGATTGAAACTGACGGCACGGAGTTGGTAGTGGTAAAGCGTACCGACTTGCGTACGGATGATGATAAACGCAAATTGCTCGCGATGGCAGACAATGCAACGAGCGACAACGTGGAGTGGGAGGATAATTTGCTCAATGATGATTTCGGTTTGGATACGTTGGCGGATTGGGATATTCATATTCCCGAAACGTTAAGCGACGATGAATTAAACGATTTGCTCGTTGATGCAGAGGAAAACCCAAAAGACCCAAAGTTTATTATTGTAATACCTTTGGCGTATGAGGGCGAGCTTGACGATATCAAAGCTGCTTTGCAGGTAACACTTGAACAATGGAAAGGATGTAAAATAAAATGAGGTTATATCTTGCAAGTGTAACCGATTATCGTTTATGGGGGGGGGCAAAATGGAATTGTTTCTTGCATCGGTATGCAGACCATTCCTCTACACGCACACACACACAC
>JAXJTE010000227.1:0-15645 GCA_036309765.1 Caryophanon sp.
ACTTCAATCGATTGCGGAAGTGGAAAAATCATCGGTCGCTGGTTCATTTCGCCGCGTCAAGGAAACGAGCAAGGATGTTGACTTCATCGTTGCAACGAGCGCACCGCAAGCTGTACGTGAGCAGCTATTAGCATCGTTATCAGTACTTGAAATTGTCGCAGCAGGAGATACGAAAATTTCGGTCGTGTTAGACAAAGAGGAGCCAGTGAGCGTGGACTTTCGTTTAGTGACGTCGGACGCATACGCTTCTGCACTGCATCACTTCACCGGCTCAAAGGATCATAATGTGCGCATGCGTCAGCTCGCTAAATCAATGAATCAAAAAATTAGCGAGTACGGCGTTGAGCAAGAAGATGGCAGCGTCGTAACGTTTGACAGCGAAGAAGCATTTTTTGCGCATTTCAACTTGCCGTTCATTCCGCCGACTGTGCGCGAATCAGGAAACGAGCTAGAGCGACTTAATGAGCTTTCACAGCTAGCTTCACGCGCGGACATTCAAGCGGATTTACACATGCATACGACATGGTCAGACGGTGCGCATTCGATCGCTGAAATGGGCGAGGCACTGATTAATGAAGGTTATGCATATAGCGTCATTACCGACCATTCGCACTATTTAAAGGTCGCAAACGGCTTAACGCCAGAGCGTCTGCAAAAGCAGCGCGTCGAAATTGATGCGTTTAACGAGGCAAATCCGCAGTTCCGTTTATATGCGGGTACGGAAATGGACATTTTACCAGACGGCTCACTCGACTTTAGCGACGATGTGTTAAAGGAGCTTGATTTCGTCATCGCATCGATTCACTCAAGCTTCTCGCAGCCACAGGAGCAAATTATGGCGCGACTAGAAGCGGCGATGAGCAACCCGTACGTCCATATGATTGCCCATCCAACAGGGCGCATCGTTGGCGAGCGTCCAGGCTATGACCCAGATGTGAAAACGTTAATTGAATGGGCAAAGGCATACGATAAAATTTTAGAGCTAAACGCGAATCCGTACCGCCTCGATTTAGCGACCGAGCATTTACAATATGCGATGGAGCTTGGCGTGAAAATTGCGATCAACACGGACGCACACGCCATCGACCAGCTGCGTTTCATGGACTTAGGCGTACGCTACAGCCAAAAAGCGTGGGTGAAAAAGGACTTAATCGTCAACACATGGACAAAGCAGCAGTTTGAGGCGTATATTCGTAAAAATAAGTAGAGTGCTTTACGAACGTACAACAGCACAATTGATGTTGTAGGTGAGTGACATGAAGCATTTCGATATAATGGCTTTGAGCACGCGGCGAGACTCTTTGGGGAAAAGCGCGAACAGCCAATAACATACATGAAACAATAACATTCATAAGGGAGGCGTTTTCATGATCGCACAGCGCGCATTGAAAACACTAGAATATAACAAAGTCCGCGCACAAGTCGCGAACTTTTGTACATCATCAATCGGCAAAAATGCCATTGAGGAGCTTGTACCAGAAACAGAATATGACCGCGTCGTCGAATTACTCGAAGAAATGGACGAAGGGTTATCGATTTTACGCGTAAAAGCAAATGTACCGATGGGTGGCATTTTCGACGTTCGTCCACATGCAAAACGCGCACAAATTGGCGGTATGCTGTCGGCGATGGAGCTAATGGAAATTGCAAGTACGATTCGTGCAAGCCGCATTTTCCGAGAGTTTATCGAAGGCATTGAAGCAGACGCTGAGCTTGCGATTCCACATTTCACCGAGCGCAAAGAAGCACTACCGGTTTTGACAGGCATTCAGCACGAAATTAATTCATGCATCGACGACAACGCGCAAGTGATAGATGCGGCAAGTCAGCAGCTACGTCAAATTCGCCAGTCGCTACGTGCGGAGGAAGCGAAAGTAAAATCGAAGCTTGAAAACTTAGTGCGTGGTGCAAATGCTGCAAAAATGCTATCAGATGCCATCGTCACAATTCGTAACGACCGCTACGTAATTCCGGTAAAGCAAGAATACCGTCACCATTACGGCGGCATCGTGCATGACCAGTCATCATCAGGGCAAACGCTATTTATCGAGCCGGATGCAGTTGTGCAAGCAAATAATGAAGTGAACCGCTTAAAGCTAAAAGAAAAAGCAGAAATCGAACGCATTTTAACGGTACTGTCAGGCATGGTCAGTGACATTGCCCACGACCTGTTCGTCATGGTGCAAATTTTAGGTGACATCGACGTTATTTTAGCAAAAGGCAAATACGGACAGGCGAATAAATGCACGATGCCGAAAATGAATAAAGATGGCTACATTCGTTTAGTGCGTGCGCGTCACCCATTACTTGACCGTGAAACAGCAGTCGCCAACACAATTGAGTTCGGCAAAGACTACACAGCAATCGTTATTACTGGACCGAACACAGGTGGTAAAACGGTAACGCTCAAAACGGTCGGGCTTTGTACGTTAATGGCGCAAGCAGGTATTCCAGTGCCAGCGTTAGACGGCTCAGAGCTTGCGGTATTTGACCAATTATTTGCTGACATCGGTGATGAACAATCAATCGAGCAAAGTTTATCGACGTTCTCTTCTCATATGGTGAACATCGTCGACATTTTATCGAAATTCGATGAAAATTCGCTCGTGCTGTTTGATGAGCTTGGTGCAGGGACAGACCCGCAAGAAGGAGCGGCACTGGCTATTTCGATTTTAGATGAAGTGGTAGACCGCGGCGCACGCGTTATGGCGACGACGCATTACCCGGAGCTAAAGGCATACGGATACAATCGATCGAATGTTGTCAATGCCTCAGTTGAGTTTGATGTGGAGACGCTGAGCCCGACATATCGTTTACTTATCGGTGTACCAGGTCGCTCAAACGCCTTTGAAATTTCAAATCGTTTAGGGCTACCGAAATCGATTATCGACCGTGCGAAAAGCTTCACAGGTACAGATCGTCACGAGGTAGAGTCGATGATTGCATCGCTTGAGGAAAGCCGTCGTCGTTCAGAGCGTGAAGCAGACGAGGCACACGTATTGCTTGAGGAAGCGGCGACGTTACGTGCAGCGCTTGAGCAAAAAGTGCAAGCATACGAAGACCGCAAAGAAGCACTTGAGAAGAAGGCGAAGGAAAAAGCACGTCGCATTGTCGATGAAGCGAAAGCCGAATCTGAAAAAATTATTACCGAGCTGCGTGAAATGAGCAAAAATGCCGCAAAATCAGTGAAAGAACATGAATTAATCGATGCGAAAAAGCGCTTAGAAGGCGTCGGGCCAAAAGAAAACCGCGTGCTGAAAAAACAAGCACAGGTGCAGGAGCGCCAGGAAAATTTACAAGCTGGCGATGAAGTGCGCGTGCTAAGTTACGGACAAAAAGGGATTATTTTAGAGAAAAAATCAGACGATGAATATGTCGTACAAATCGGCATTTTAAAAATGAAGCTTGACCGCAGTGACCTTCAATACGTGAAGCCCGAAAAAGAGCAGCCAGTGCGTGCGATGACGAACGTCAAAAACCGCACAGCGCATGTGAAGATGGAGCTAGACTTACGTGGTGAGCGCTATGAGGATGCGATTTTGCGTACCGAGAAATACATTGACGATGCGCTACTTGCGAATTATCACCGCGTATCGATCATTCACGGCAAAGGAACGGGTGCGCTACGACAAGGTATTCAAACGTATTTAAAAGGGCATAGCCGCGTCAAAGGATTCCGCTTTGGTGAAGCAGGTGAAGGTGGCTACGGCGTGACCGTTGTCGAGCTGAAATAACGTTAAAAACGAAAAGGGGAGGCGCGTATGGAACAGTTTTGGACACACCCAATGGTTGAAACGGCAGGCTACTTTAGCGTCGTTATATTATGTTTAGTATTATCAATGGCGCTTTTTGAAGTCGTGACGAAGTATAAAAACTGGGAAGAAATTAAAAATGGCAACGTAGCGGTCGCACTCGCAACGGGCGGTAAAATTTTAGGCATTTGTAACATTTTCCGTTACTCGATCGCTCAGCACTCCACGCTGCTTGAAATGCTTGGCTGGGGCTTGTTCGGCTTTGTACTCCTTATTTTTGCTTATTTTTTATTTGAATTTTTCACGCCGCGCTTTAACGTTGATGAAGAAATTGCAAACGACAATCGCTCGGTCGGCTTCATTTCGTTTACGATTTCACTTGGCTTATCGTTCGTTATCGGCGTAAGCATCGGATCGTGAGGTGATGACATGAAGCGTTTAGCAATTGTGTTATCTATCGTTGCCGCCCTATTTTTTTTAGTAGGCATTTATTATATCGTTACAGCGTCATCTTAAAAACGAGAGGTTGTGCTACGCGTCGCATGTCGGCTCGTAGCACAACCTTTTTTTATGCGCAATATGGGTGCAAATGCCGCAGAAAGCGACCAACACATATGTGTATTTGTTTTGTATATTCTCTAAATTGCATTATATTTCTGTTTTATGTTGGAAATTACAAGTTTTTCTATTATAATTAATGATAAGTAATACAAATGTGGATACGAGAGGGGATGGCAAAAGTATGACAGCAAAACCTTGGTTGAAATGGTACCCAGAAGAAATTCCAGCAGAAGTGACGATTCCAGACGCACCACTCCATCATTATTTAACAGAGGCTTATACGAACGTGCCAAACAACATCGCCGTGCATTTTATGGGGAAGGAGCTAACGTATGCGGAAGTGTATACGTCCGCCCAAAAATTTGCGAATTATTTAATGACGCTTGGGCTTGAAAAAGGAGACCGAGTTGCCATTATGCTGCCGAATTGCCCACAGGCGGTTATCGCTTATTACGGCACGCTATATGCAGGCGGCGTTGTCGTGCAGACGAACCCATTATACACAGAGCGTGAACTTGCGTATCAAATGAAAGATGCCGGTGTGAAAATCATTTTAGGAATGGACATTTTATATCCGCGCATTACGAAAGTACTCGCACAAACAGACATTGAGCATGTCATCGTCGCGGCCATTAAAGACTACTTGCCATTCCCGAAAAATTTAGTGTACCCAATCATGCAAAAGAAACAGTATGGCTTTGCGGTGAACGTCGAGCATCGTGGAACGAATCATTTATTTACGGAAATTATGAAAACAGCGAGCGACACACCACCAAACGTTGCGGTCGCAAGCGAGGATTTAGCACTGCTACAATATACAGGTGGAACAACAGGATATCCAAAGGGCGTGATGCTGACACATCGCAATTTAATCGCCAATACAGAAATGTGTGCGGCTTGGATGTATAAAGCAGAATACGGAAAGGAAAGCATACTCGGCATTTTACCGTTCTTCCATGTGTACGGCATGACGACCGTATTAATTTTAGCGGTGAAAATGGGAAGTAAAATGATCTTGCTACCGAAGTTCGATCTCGACATCGCACTGAAGACGATTGATCGTCAAGAACCGACGCTATTCCCAGGCGCACCGACGATGTATATCGGTTTAATTTCACACCCGCTCATTAAAAAATACAATCTATCCTCAATCAAAGCATGTTTAAGTGGTTCGTCGGCATTGCCAGTGGAAGTACAAGAGCGCTTTGAGGAGCTAACAGGTGGCAAGCTCGTCGAAGGATACGGCTTAACCGAAACGTCGCCGGTCACACATGCAAACTTAATTTGGGGAGAACGCATTCACGGCTCAGTCGGCTTACCGTGGCCAAACACGGATTCTGCTGTTTTCGCAGCAGGTAGCACGAAGCCATTGCCAGCAGGAGAAATTGGTGAAATTGCCGTCAAAGGACCTCAAGTAATGCAAGGCTACTGGAACCGCCCTGACGAAACGGAAATGACATTTAAAGACGGCTGGTTTTTAACGGGAGACTTAGGCTACATGGACGAAAAAGGCTTCTTCTACGTTGTTGACCGTAAAAAGGATATGATCATTGCAGGTGGCTTTAACGTATATCCGCGTGAGGTGGAGGAAGTGCTATATGAACATCCTGCCATACAGGAGTGCGTCGTTGTTGGCATCCCAGACCCGTATCGCGGCGAAACAGTAAAAGCATATATTGTGTTGAAAGAAGGATATAGCGCAACCGATGACGAATTAAATAAATATAGCCGTGAAAACTTAGCGGCGTATAAAGTACCACGCACATACGAGTTCCGTACAGAGCTACCAAAAACAGCAGTCGGCAAAATTTTACGACGTCAGCTCATTGAAGAAGAAAAGGAAAAACAGCAACTTCAAGCGAACTAAAATAGTTTTGTAGAAATAGTTGACATAACTGTGGCGGAATAATATTATTAGAGCATGAATGAATGGTCATTCATTTTTAGAGCGTTCATTCGTGTTTTAGATTGTAGTGGTGGTGAGCAGGTTTGAAAAATGACAAACCGAAGTATAGGCAAATTATTGACGCAGCCATCGTCGTCATTGCAGAAAATGGCTATCATCAAGCGCAAGTTTCGAAAATCGCGAAGCAAGCAGGGGTAGCTGATGGTACGATTTATTTATACTTTAAAAACAAGGAAGATATTTTAATTTCGGTATTTAGCGACAAAATGTCCGTCATTACGGAATCGCTACAATATATTATTAAAACGGAGAGTAGCTCAACGGTTAAGCTTAGCCGCATGATTGAAAACCATTTTAATGTGCTTGCAAATAATGCGCACTTTGCGGTCGTTACACAAATCGAGTTGCGTCAATCAAACAAAGCACTGCGCCAGAAAATTAATGCCATTTTAAAAGACTATTTAATGTTGCTCGATGAAATTTTAATCGAGGGAATGGTGTCAGGGGAATTTAATCCGGTGATGGACGTTCGCTTAGCACGTTCAATGGTGTTTGGCACGATTGATGAAATTATTACGACGTGGGTAATGAACGAGCAGCGTTATGATTTGCTTGCATTAGCGCCAAAAGTAAAGGATTTAATTTTACGAGGCTTACAAGCTACATAAAAAGGGTGTGGGAGAAATGGAATTTTTACGTTGGTCAGTAGAGGACGGCGTTGCAATTGTGACGATTAATCGTCCGCCAGCGAATGCTCTTGCGCGTGCCATTATTCAAGAAGTCGATGAACTGCTTGATATTTTAGCAACAGAGCAGGAAGTCCGTGTTGTTGTACTTCATGGTGAAGGTCGCTTTTTCTCAGCAGGGGCAGATATTAAAGAATTTACAGAAGTTTCATCGAGCGAGGAATTCACTAAATTAGCTCGTAAAGGGCAAATTGTCTTCGATCGCATGGAATCATTTGAAAAACCAATTATTGCAGCGATTCACGGTGCAGCACTTGGTGGCGGCTTAGAGCTTGCGATGGGCTGTCATATTCGTTACGTCACAAAATCAGCAAAGCTCGGCTTACCAGAATTAAACTTAGGATTAATTCCAGGGTTTGGTGGCACACAACGCTTACCACGCTTCGTCGGTGCAGCAAAAGCAGCTGAAATGATGTTTACAAGTGATCCAATCACGGGTGAAGAAGCGGTTCAATTTGGACTAGCAACTCGTGCCTTTGATGATGAGGAGCTATTACCACAAACGATTGCGATTGCGAAAAAGATCGCATTAAAGAGTCCGATTACGTTAGCTGCGGCGATTAAAACACTTCAGTATAGCAAAACGAATCTTTTTGATGCTGGCTTACAAGCAGAGGCAGAAACGTTTGGTCACGTCTTCATTTCAGAGGATGCAAAAGAAGGCATTCAAGCATTTATTGAAAAAAGAAAACCGCAATTTAGCGGCAAATAAAATCGCTTCAGGGGGTCTGTAAAAGCATGAACATTTTTGTATTAGTAAAACGTACATTTGACACAGAGGAAAAAATCGTTGTAAACGGTGGGAAAATCGACGAGGGCGGTGCTGAATTCATCATCAACCCGTACGATGAATACGCAATTGAAGAAGCAATCCAAGTGCGCGATGCACAAGGTGGTACTGTAACAGTCGTGACAATTGGTGACGAGGAAGCAGAAAAACAATTACGTACTGCATTAGCAATGGGTGCAGATCAAGCTGTATTAATTAACTCTGAAGATTTAGATGATTTAGACCAATTCGGTGCTGCACACATTATTGCAGAGTACCTTAAAGATAAAGAAGTAGATTTAATTTTAGCAGGTAACGTAGCAATCGACGGCGGTTCAGGTCAAGTTGGTCCACGCGTTGCGGATTTACTTGGCATTAACTACGTAACAACAATTACAAACCTAGACATTAACGGCTCAGATGTAACAATCGTGCGTGACGTTGAAGGGGATTCAGAAACATTAACGACATCTTTACCATTATTAGTAACAGCTCAACAAGGTTTAAACGAGCCACGTTACCCATCTTTACCAGGCATTATGAAGGCGAAGAAAAAGCCTTTAGAAGAGCTTGAGTTAGATGATTTAGACATTGATGAAGATGATGTGGAAGTAAAAGTAGAAACAGTTGAAATCTACTTACCACCACAAAAAGAAGCAGGTCGCGTATTACAAGGTGATTTAGCAGACCAAGTAAAAGAGCTTGTAAACTTATTACACTCAGAAGCAAAAGTAGTTTAAGCCTGTCATCCGTCTCTTGTGGCGGTCAACATTTCATTGAATCCATTTAAACGTAAGTACGAAAGGGGTAAATTTGCATGTCAAAAGTGTTAGTGCTAGGAGAAGCTCGTGAAGGGGCTTTACGTAACGTATCATTCGAAGCAATTGCAGCAGGTAAGAAATTAGGGGATGAAGTAATCGGTCTATTAGTAGGGGACAAAGTAGCTGATTTAGCAAGCGAGCTAATCGCATATGGTGCAGACCGCGTAATCACAGTAGAACACCCGAACTTAGCGCATTACACGTCTGATGGTTATTCTCAAGCTGTATTAGCAGTAGTAGAGCAAGAATCACCAAGTGCGATTGTATTCGGACATACAGCGGTAGGTAAAGATTTATCACCAAAAGTAGCGAGCCGTTTACAAATCGGTTTAGTTTCAGATGTAACAAGTATTGAAGGAGAAGGTGCTGAGGCAGTATTCGTTCGCCCAATTTACTCTGGTAAAGCATTTGAAAAAGTGAAAATCGCAGAAGGTACAGTATTTGTATCAATTCGTCCAAACAACATTGATCCATTAGCAAAAGATGCAGGTCGTTCTGGTGACGTATCAAGCGTATCAGTAGACGTTCAAAATTTACGTTCAATTATTAAAGAAGTGGTACGTAAATCAACAGACGGCGTTGACTTATCCGAAGCAAAAATCGTTGTTGCTGGTGGACGTGGCGTGAAATCAGAAGAAGGTTTTGAGCCGTTAAAACAATTAGCTGACCTTTTAGGCGGTGCAGTTGGTGCTTCACGTGGTGCATGTGACGCAGAATACTGTGACTACTCATTACAAATCGGTCAAACAGGTAAAGTTGTTACACCTGACCTTTACATCGCAGCAGGTATTTCGGGCGCAATCCAGCATTTAGCGGGTATGTCGAACTCGAAAGTGATCGTTGCGATCAACAAAGACCCAGAAGCAAACATTTTCAACGTGGCGGACTACGGTATTGTAGGCGACTTATTTGACGTTGTGCCTTTATTAATCGAAGAATTCAAAGCGTTAAAAGTGAACGCATAATTTTCTTGCCCCATTCGAAGCAGCCGTTTCGAGTGGGGTTTTTGTTTGTGTGTAGCTTTTTAATGAAAACATGTAATCGCTGAATTTCGTGAGCAACCTACTATTCATAAACGACAAACCGTGATAAACTTTTAATCGTTACATAAAGTGGTAGCGAGCATATTGTTCGCCACTGTTAATTTGTGCATGCTATACTACATGCAGAGTTGTTACACATATATAAGGAGGCTATTTCATTATGGCAATCGTAAAAGGTACAGATCAAAACTTCGGACAAGAAATTTCACAAGGTACAGTATTAGTAGACTTCTGGGCTGCTTGGTGCGGACCATGTAAAATGATTGCGCCAGTATTAGAAGAATTAGATGCAGAAATCGGTAACGACGTAAAAATCGTGAAAGTAGATGTAGACGAAAACCAAGCAACTGCTGGTGAATACGGCATTATGTCAATCCCATCATTATTATTATTCGTTGATGGCGAATTAAAAGCAAAAACGGCTGGCTTCCAACCGAAAGAAGCATTAATCGAATTCATCGAAAACAATAAATAATACACAAAATGCAGAAAGGGCGAACATCGTCTTTTCTGCATTTTTTTGAGTTTCTTCTATTATTAATAGACACAATAGAGCGAGGTGTGCATGATGCGCACCTCGCTTTTTTTACGTCCGTAGCAATTAATGTTTTTCAAAACGGCAATCACGTATAATGAAGGAAACTGAACACATGAGGTGACAGCATGAATGATTTGTTAAAGGCAAAGCTGGCCATTTTACCAGAGGAGCCAGGTTGTTATTTAATGAAGGACGAAAAAGGTACAATCATTTATGTCGGCAAGGCGAAAGTGCTCAAAAACCGCGTGCGCTCGTATTTTACCGGGTCGCATGAAGGGAAAACGCAGCGTCTCGTGAACGAAATTGTCGACTTTGAATATATCGTAACAGGCTCAAACTTAGAGGCGCTTATTTTAGAGCTTAATTTAATTAAGCTGCACGACCCGAAGTATAACGTGCTATTGACGGATGATAAAACGTATCCGTACTTAAAAATTACAAATGAGAAGCATCCGCGTCTGCTCGTCGTACGCAAAGTGAAAAAGGATCACGCGAAATATTTCGGACCGTACCCAAATGGCTATGCAGCAGCGGAGACGAAAAAGCTGCTTGACCGCATGTTTCCACTGCGTAAATGTACGACGATGCCTGCGCAAGTGTGCTTGTATTATCATATTGGGCAATGTCTCGCGCCGTGTGTGCAAACAGTTGAGAAGGCACAGTACGATGAGCTCGTTGGCAAAATGACAAAGTTTTTAAATGGTGGGCATGAGGATATTAAGGCAGAGCTGTCTGCGAAAATGTTTGCGGCGGCGGAGAAGCTTGAGTTTGAGCGAGCGAAGGAGCTACGTGACCAAATTGCGCATATCGATACGATTATGGAAAAGCAAAAAATTACGTCCGGTGATACGACAAATCGTGACGTGTTTGGCTACGCAGTTGAAAAGGGCTGGATGTGTGTGCAAGTGTTTTTCGTGCGTCAAGGAAAAGTCATTGAACGTGACGTGTCGATTTTCCCGTTGCATCAAGATATCGAGGAGGAGTTGCTTACATTTATCGGGCGCTTTTATGAAAAGCCAGAGCATTTAAAGCCAAAAGAGGTGCTTGTGCCAGCTGTTGTCGATGCGGCAATTTTACAGCAGTTACTTGAGGTGAAAGTTTTACAGCCAAAGCGCGGGCATAAGAAGGAACTCGTGGACATGGCGACGAAAAATGCGGACGTGGCGGTGCGTGAGAAGTTTCAGTTAATCGAACGGCAGGAGGAGCGGACATTCGGGGCGTGTGAAGAAATTGGGCAGGCGCTCGGCATTGCGACACCGCTGCGTATTGAGGCGTTTGACAACTCACACATGCACGGAGCGGACGGTGTTTCGGCGATGGTGACGTTTATTGATGGTAAGCCTGCACGGAAGCTGTATCGTAAATATAAGCATCAGCACGTAGCGGCACATGATGATTACGGCGCGATGGCAGAAGTCATTCGTCGTCGCTATCGCCGCGTGCTGCGTGACAACTTGCCATTGCCGGATTTAATTATTATTGATGGTGGCAAAGGGCAAATGAGCGTTGCGCGTGATGTGCTAGAGCATGAGCTTGGGTTATCGATTCCGATTGCGGGTTTAGCGAAGGACGATAAACATAAAACGGCGCAGCTATTGTTCGGTGATCCGGCTGAAGTTGTGGAGATGAAGCGTACGAGTGATGGGTTTTATTTATTGCAGCGCGTACAAGATGAGGTACACCGTTTTGCGATTACGTTTTTACGCCAAACGCATCAAAAGGGCGCTATACAATCGGTGCTTGATGACATTCCAGGCGTTGGGCCAAAGCGTAAGCAGCAGTTATTAAAAGCATTTGGTTCGGTTAAAAAAATTAAGGTGGCGACAGAGCTTGAGTTGGTGGAAGCTGACGTGCCCGCGAAAGTGGCGGAGCAAATTGTGCAATATTTCGCGCGTGACATTGAAGCAGAGCAGTAAGTGTGCTATAGTTTGAGTACATCTACTATATACAGTGATGATAGAGGTGCAAAGGTTAACAGTACAGTATGGCAAGAGGTGAACAACCTCGCTCGTAGCTTGCTCGAAAGGAACATTTGCCGAAGTGATGCGTAGTTTGTTCCTGCGTGTTGCTGGTTGTGCATTTAAGAGATGTACGACTGTCAGAAGTATTTTCTGGAGAGCTATCTCACATGCACGATTTTTACAGTCGTCATGTACAAAGAGACAGCAAAGGAATTTGCTGTCTCTTTTTTTGATAGTCTTTTCTGACAATAGACAGAAAGGAAGTGGAATCATGACAACAATCGTTATGAAGTTTGGTGGTTCGACGTTAACGACACCGAGCGAATTAAAGCAAGTTGTGGAACATATTCAGCAAATGAAACAGCAAGGGCATCGTTTAGTCATCGTGCCGTCGTCAATTAAGTCGATGCGCGATGATATTTTACAGGCAGCAACGAGCATTACAAACACACCAGCAAAGCGAGAGCTCGACGTGATTTATGCGTCTGCTACGTCGATTTCGAGTGCGCTTATGTCGATTGCGTTGCAGCAAGCAGGTATCGATGCCATTCAATTAACAGGTTGGCAAGCAGGGATTGAAACGGATTCGGCACATCGTCTGGCGCGTATTTCGAACGTGTCACCACAAAAGGTCGAGCAGCATTTAGACGCAGGGAAAGTTGTTGTCGTTGCAGGATATCAAGGTATCGATGAACACGGCGACATTACGACGCTCGGTGATGGCGGAACGGAAACAGTTGCTATTGCACTCGCTGTGGCGTTAAAAGCTGCGCGTGTGGAATTGTATTCGCAAGTGGACGGTGTATATTCAGCGGACCCGCTCATCGTACCATCGGCGAAAAAGCTAGATGAGTTATCGTATGATGCGATGCTTGAGCTTGCCCAACTCGGTGCGCGTATTATTCATCCGCGTGCAGTCGAGCTTGCAAAATTATATAAAATGCCAATTATCGTGCGCTCATTACAGGAGGGCTCAACAGGTACGTTACTGAAGGAGGAAAAAAACGTGGAACAAGCATTATTAGTACAAGGCATTGCCTATGAATCAGATGTCATTCGTTTAACAGTTGGATATGAGGAAAGTTCGTATACGTCACTTGCGACCATTTTTTCCGTATTGGCGGAGCATCAAATTAATGTCGATTTAATTGTGCAGTCTGTACTTAGCGGCATGGACCCGACCGTTTCATTCTCCATTGCGAAAGAGCAGTTTGCAGAATGTTTAGAAGTGCTTGAGCATAGTAAAGCATCACTTGGCTTTACGTTTGCGGATTTTGAAGTGGGATTAGCGAAAATTTCAGTAGCGGGCTCTGGCATGATGTTAAACCCAGGTGTAGCGGCGCGTATTTTTGACCGTCTGCGCAAAGAGGAAATCGAAGTGAAGATGGTATCGACATCTGAAATTAAAGTGTCGGTCATCGTGCCACAAGACGACATGGTGCGTGCGGCAAATGCACTGCATGAGGAGTTTAACTTAACGACGTTACCTGCATAAAAAAAGGAAGATGACGTGGACTAAGCGTCATCTTCCTTTTTTTATGGCTGTTTTGTTGCGACAGGTTCTTTGAAATCTGTACGCAGTGTGAGCAGCACGACTTGATCTTTTTCATCGACCTCGCAGTAGCACTCCGTTAAGAAACCGCATAGCTGCTCGTATTGCTCAGCTAGGAAGCCCGCCTCTAATCGGAAGCAGCGCGTGCCAATCTTTAATAGCTCGGCATTGCCTGAAATTTTGTACAGGCGTTCATCCTTCTTCTCGCGCTCAAGCGTTAATAAGCCCCAGCCTGCTTTAATGAAGAAATCAGCGAGCGCAAATTCATCCGCTAATACGTACTTACGCGCTAAGTCTTTGCCTGCCCAATATAAAATATCCTCTTCGTGTTTTCCAAGAATGGCACGTAATACGTCCTCGCGTAAAATGTCATAGCCGAAACTTGAAATGGTTTTCGTCTGTTCAGTTTGCATTGTTTGCTCCTTCTCCCGTCATTTTTTGTATTGAAAATTCTTATAAAAATCAGTTTAAAAAGAAAAAAACTCTCGATGTAGTAAAAAGTGGTCGTGAAGTAGTTTTTACGTGCTGTATTCACATTGTAGTAATTCTAAAAGCGACCTTGACGCACCTACACGTTGAGAGTACAATAAACATGTCATAATATTGTACCATGATGAAACGGGTAGTCAATAATTGAGAACGTTTTCAATTAGGAGAATCTATGAACAATTATAGCTAGCTGTTTTAAGTACTAAGGGGGGTAACAGTCTTGTCGAAAAATCGTGAGTTTTTATGGCGCCGACTACATTCTTTACTTGGTGTAATTCCAGTAGGTCTGTTCTTGGTGTTCCACTTATCTCTGAACTTTACTGCTACAGGTGGTTCAGAAGCTTACAACAATGCAACTGGCATGATGGAATTAATTCCGCACTGGTTGTTATTAACTATGGAATGGGTAATCATCTACATCCCATTAATGTTCCATGCGTTCTACGGAGTATATATTGCTTTCACTGCGACGCATAATACGAAGCGCTTCGGTACGTTCCGTAACTGGATGTTCCGCATTCAACGTATGACAGGTATTTTACTTGTTGTGTTCGTTGCTTGGCACATTTGGCAAACACGTATCCAAAAAGCTTTAGGTGATGAAGTAAACTTTGATATGATGGCGGATATCGTAGCAAACCCAGCGATGTTAGCATTCTACATCGTAGGTATTTTATCAGCTACATTCCACTTATCAAACGGTTTATGGTCATTCTTAGTGAGCTGGGGTATTACTCAATCTCCAAAATCACAAAAAATCGTTACGTACATTTCAATTGCAGTATTCTTAGTATTAAGTGTTGTTGGTGTAGTAGCAATTTTAGCATTCGTTTAATAGCGGTAACAAAGTAAAGCAATATCTTTGAGGAGTGAGAATTAACATGGCAAAAAGCAAAGTAATTGTTGTCGGTGGCGGCTTAGCCGGTTTAATGTCAACAGTTAAAGCAGCTGAATTGGGCACTGAAGTTGAATTATTCTCATTAGTTCCGGTAAAACGTTCACACTCTGTATGTGCACAGGGCGGAATTAATGGAGCAGTAAATACAAAAGGTGAAGGGGATTCTCCTTGGATCCACTTTGACGATACAGTTTACGGTGGCGACTTCTTAGCGGATCAACCACCAATCAAAGCAATGTGTGATGCCGCACCTGGTATCATTCACTTATTCGACCGTATGGGTGTAATGTTCAACCGTACGCCAGAAGGTTTAATTGACTTCCGTCGTTTCGGCGGTACGTTAATGCACCGTACAGCATTCTCTGGTGCAACGACTGGTCAACAACTTTTATACGCACTAGACGAGCAAGTTCGTGCACACGAAGTAGCTGGTTTAGTTACGAAATATGAGCATTGGGAATTCCTTGGTGTTATTAAAGACGACGAAGGTACTTGCCGCGGTATCGTAGCACAAGATATGCGTACAGAAGAAATTCGCGCATTCCGTGCTGATGCAGTAATTATGTGTACTGGTGGTCCTGGTATCATCTTCGGTAAAACAACAAACTC
>JAXJTE010000228.1:0-23228 GCA_036309765.1 Caryophanon sp.
TAATCGTTCGCTCGTCAAACATGCAAATAACACTTGTAATACTTTTTCCATTTCTTGTCTCATCAAAAAACTCCTTTTAAAAGGCGCGTTGAACGATCCTTTTAAAAGAAGTATATCAATTTTCTTAAGTTGACAGCTATGCGGCTCAAGCCTCCTCGTCGTTCGTGCCTCACGACTGTGGGGTCTCGAGGCTCGCGCTTTTCCCGCTGGAGTCCGCCTCTCGTTTCAAGCAACCTCTAGGCGTCAACCTCAGCTTACGATGACGAGTCGTTTACTGTCGGAAATGTAGCGCGTTGCCAGCAGGGTCGATTGTGTTAAAACCACCGTTTACTACTTCAACTGGTGCGCCGATTGCACGTAAGCGTTCGATTAACTGCTGTTGCTGCGTGTCACCGTCTAGCTGAAACGTCACATACGATAAGCCGACGCTCGTTGCTGGTGCAGGCTGTCCGCTGTTACTTGCCCACGTATTTAAGCCGATATGGTGATGATAGCCGCCTGTTGATACGAACAGCGCACTTGGACCGTAGCGCGTCACGACATTAAACGCTAACCCTTCTGTGTAAAACTTCTCGCTCGCTGCAATGTTGGCGACGTTTAAATGTACATGCCCCATTACTGTCCCTTCAGGCATACCGTCCCATACGCCGCTTTCTTCTTGCATAATGCTTTGGACGTTGAGCGGATCTGTCGTCATATGCACGATGTCTTGCTGCCACGTCCATTGCTCCTCAGGGCGGTCAATATAAATTTCAATGCCATTGCCGTCGGGGTCGTTTAAATAAAGCGCTTCTGAAACGTCGTGATCGGATGCACCGAGGCGCACGTTGTTGTTTGAAAAGAAGCGGATGATGTTTGCTAAATGCTTGCGCTCAGGTAATAAAATCGCAAAGTGGTAAAGTCCAGTTGAGCTTGCAGGACGCGCCGTTGCATTTTCGACTTCCTCGATGTGTAACAGTGGCGTCGTGCTGTTTTTTGCGCCAAGTGAAGCGTGCGTGTCGTTTTGCTCGATAATAAATAAGCCAATGACGTTCGTATAATAATCGAGCGAGCGCGTTAAGTTGCTTACTTTAATCGCAACGTGCTGTACGAAGTTGTTCGGTTTTTCAAAAAAATGCATGTGAAGTGCCTCCTACTGTGGTTTCTTTTTATTATTAGGTTACTTTATGTAAGTAATGATAAGCGACAGCGTTTGAAAAGTCAATGAGCGCGTAGCCAAATAAAAAAACGACAGAGAAACGTGCTCTCTGTCGCTTGCTTTCCTTACTCATGTGGCGCTTTCACAGGTCGCTCATAGCCCGCTGTAAAAATCGCTGTTAAAAAAGATGCGCAAATGCCTAAAATTAAAAGTAACTTCATCACAACGCCTCCCTTAATATACTCATAATTAGTATAACGCAGTTGCTGATTAGTAGAAAGAATATTCAGAAAAAAGATTTACTTTTCGCTTGAACGGGAAAAGGGAACGAGGAGGGGGTATGACGATGACGAAAGAACAGTTAAGCGGCTCGATGGCCAATTCGATGGAGGAGCTAAAGCAGCTCGGTAAAGAAATGGAGCAAATGCGTGAACAGCAGGACGAGGATAAGCGTGAGCGTGATCCACAACAATACGATGAAGAAGCATAACAGGTGAGCCAGCATGCCGCGGTATGTTGGCTTTTTTCAGCGCGTGCTATAATGACTACAAAAAAGGAGGCTTTTTGATGAAAAAAACATTACATAACGGTGTGCAAATGCCACAGCTCGGCTTAGGCGTGTACAAAATGACAAACCGTGACGAGACGCTTCAAGCAATCGACACAGCGTTAAATGTTGGCTACCGCGCGATTGATACGGCGGCACTTTATTACAACGAGGAAGAAGTTGGCGAGGCGGTGCGTAATTCAAGCGTACGACGAGACGAGCTATTCATTACGACGAAAGTATGGAACGACGACCAAGGTTATGACGAAACGCTTCGAGCATTCGAAGTGTCGCTGAAAAAGCTCGATATGGAGTATGTCGATTTATATTTAACGCACTGGCCGGTTGAAGGAAAGTTTACCGAAACGTACCGAGCGATTGAGCGCTTATACGATGAAAAATTAATTCGCGCAACCGGTGTGTCTAATCACCATGTGCCTCATTTAGAGCAGCTATTAGCGAAGGCGAACATCGCGCCAATGGTCAACCAAATTGAGCTGCACCCGTACTTAACGCAGCAGCCACTTCGCGCGTTTTGTGAGCAACACGAGATCGCGGTAACGTCTTGGTCGCCGCTCGGTCGTGCCAATGTGCTAGGTGATGTAGCGCTACAAAATCTAGGCGAGCAGTACGGCAAATCAGCAGCACAAATAATCATTCGCTGGCACCTACAGCACGGCTTAGTCGTTATTCCGAAGTCGGTTACACCGTCTCGCATTGCCGAAAATTTCGACGTATTTAATTTTGCATTAAGTGATGCACATATGGCGCAAATTGATGCGTTAAATCGCAACGAGCGCTTTGGACAAAATCCAGATACGTTTAACTTTGACCATTTAAAATAACATAAAATTGTTCTGAATTTACGATTTTAATGCTTTAAACACGTCATTTACGGGAAAGAAGTAATGAGGTGATGCACATGCGACAACATACGATACATTGGTTGAGATTGGCCGCGGGGATAGTATGTATTTTTCCGCTTGTGTATGATGTTGTAATTGTGCGTTTTTTTGAACAGGCGACGCGGCTTGTTACGCTTTTAAAATCAGAGCCGTTTTACCTCGGCGGTGAGTTTGTGATGAACATTACGTTTTTGCTGTTTGTCGCGGGGGCGGGGATTTGTTATTTTGCGATGAAGGAGCTGCTACTCACATAAAAAAGGCGAGCGCGTCATTGGCTCGCCTTCTTCGTTATTTAGTTTGTGCGTGGCTCATCTTTTACTGTAATGCGCTCATTTAAAAATGGGTGGTCAAACTCAAGCTGAATGGCGTGTAATGCATACGTGCCTTCCTTTGTTTCGCGAGCGCCGTATAGCGTATCGCCGACGATTGGGTGACCTAAATATTCAAGGTGTACACGAATTTGGTGCGTGCGTCCTGTTTCAAGTACTAAGTTAACAACGCATGTGCCTTTGTAGCGCTGAATGACTTCGTAATGCGTGACTGCGTGCTGACCGCTATGTGATACGACGCGGCGGTTCGGGTGGTGGCGGTCTTTTCCGATATTTTCGCTCATTGTGCCAGACTCACCGCGAATGTTGCCTTGCACCTCTGCTTGATACGTGCGCGTAATTGATTTTTCTTCAATCATGCGGTCCATAATTGATTTCGCGAGTGGATGCTTTGCGACAAGTAATAAGCCTTCTGTCCCTTTATCTAAACGGTGCACATGTTCTGCATAAACGCCGCCATTTGCTTGGATGTGTGCCATGACGTGATTCATCGCTGTATGCGTGTCTCGGTCGTCGTTCGGGTGCGTGCTCATTCCTTTTGGCTTTGAAATAATTAAGCAGTGGTCGTCCTCATACATAATGTCAATCATGCATTCAGCAGTTGGTTTGTAGTTAGAAGCTGGTGTTTCAAATGCCACTTCGATTACCGTGCCAGCGTCGAGCGGTGTTTTCCATTGAATCAGCTCGCCACCTACTGAAATTGCTTTTGCCATGCGTAGCTCATGTACTGTTTTCTTTCCTAATCGCCATTGGTCACGCAGTAATTCATCGACTGTTAAGCCTTGTTGTGAAATTGTGTAGTTAAACATATTTTCCTCCATATAAAAATGGGTGCCCAAACGAATTGGACGCCCATTTTTTCATTTGTTTTATTGTACCATAGCTTCGATAAATTCACGCGCACTTGCTTCTGGTGCATTACCGATTAAGCGGTTTACTTCTTTGCCATCCTTGAAGTATACGAGTGTTGGCGTTGAGTTCACGTCATATTGTGACCATAAATCGAACTCTAGTAAGTTTAACTGATTAATTTCAACACCAGCTTCTTCAGCAAGTGGCATTAACACGGGTGTGAATGCTTGGCAGTGTACACATGTTGGACTGAAGAAGTATGCGAATGTACCTTCACCAGAGTTTACTTTTTCTTCTAATGCTTCAGGTAAAATAATGTTTTGGTAATTTTCATCGCCTAATTGGTCGATTGTTGCTTGGTTTAAATCGTTTGTACCGTACAGATTGTCTTCAAGCTTCGTTTCGTTTGCCTTGTTTTGTAGTAACATGATGGCGATAAATAACACAACGATAATACCAGCGATAATATATAGCTTGTTCATATTCGAATTTTTCTTTTTGGCTGCTGCTTTACGCTTAGCGGCCGCTTTGTTAGTTGCCACGAAATATTTCCTCCATTTCAAATTAAGAAATAACCATACTGATTATATAAAATTTACAATTATAAGTAAATGAAAGCGTACTAGAGTAGTTGGAAAAGAGCTGTCCGAAAAGTGAAGCACTTTTTAGACAGCTCGCATATGCGTATTATTCACCTGGAATAGAGTTGTAGGATTCTTTGTTTGTGAAGCTCGGCCCTGCATCTGTATTGTCGAGCACGGCGCCGTCGCCTGCATGATGCTTAGCGACTGCTTTACTTGCATCGCTTTCATAGTTGGCACGATTTAATTGCGCATCGGCTAATTTGTTCGGTGCTTTCGGATTGTATTCACTCATGTGTATTCCTCCTTCAATTTGATCGTTACAATACTGTATATACCCAAAATGATTTGTCGAAAACATTGTTTCAGCCAAAAGTATGAGCGAGCTTTTCGTGAAAAAACGTGTATCATGAAAGATAGAAGGGGGCGACACGATGCATATAAATGATCCGTCTCATACGACATTATTAAAGGAAATTGCGGAGTTTTTAAACGAGGAAACCGAAATTGATGCGATGCTGCAAGGTGCGCTCACGAAGCTGTTGCAGGGCACGAAATTTGAAACAGGCTGGATTTTTTTCATTAACGAACGAGGACGCTCAGAGCTTGTGACGCATGTGAATTTACCGGATGCACTCGCACATAATAGCTGTCACCATTTAAATAAAGGCGGCTGCTGGTGTGTATCGCGCTACCGCATGAACGAGCTACAAAAGGCGTCAAATATAATTGAATGCCAGCGACTAGAAGCGGCGATTGATGCGAACGTTGGCGACCATAACGACATTACACATCATGCGACCGTGCCGCTGCAATCCGGTCAGGAGCGCTTCGGACTGCTAAATGTGGCGACACCGAACACTGTATTTTTTAGCGAGGGTGAGCTAGAGCTATTAGAGTCAGTCGCGTTTCAAATGGGATCGGCCATTAAGCGCATTTTACTGACGAAGCAGGAGCAGGAAATGGCGCTTGTGCAAGAGCGCAATCGTTTAGCGCGTGACTTGCACGATTCGGTCAATCAGCTGCTCTTTTCGGTGACGCTCACAGCTCGCGCAGGTGTTGAACTCGCACAAGAAGCGGAAGTGAAGGAACTATTTCAAGACGTGCAAAGTTTATCACAAGAAGCGCTAACAGAAATGCGGGCACTCATTTGGCAGCTGCGTCCAAAAGGTTTAGAAGGTGGGCTCGTGGACGGCATTAAAGGCTATGCGGAAATGCTCGGCTTAACGCTACAAACGAACGTGACAGGTGTCATTCAGCTACCATCGAAAGTCGAGGAAGCATTGTTTCGCGTCATGCAAGAAGGGTTAAACAACATTCGCAAGCATGCAGGCGTCCAAAAGGCGCACTTTTATTTAACGGTGACGGCGACCGATGTGCTTTGTATTTTAAAAGATGAAGGAAGCGGTTTTTCTGCGACAAAAGAAGTAAACATTCCATCGGTCGGCATGCAGTCGATTCGCATGCGTGTTGCGGCATTGCAAGGGCAAGTAGAATGGGTGAGCGATATCGAAAAAGGGACGGAGCTATTTGTGCGGCTACCGTATTAAAGGGGGAGTACGATGATTCGCGTATTAATTGCAGATGACCATCACGTTGTACGACGTGGCTTAATGGTCTTTTTAAAAACACAAAAAGATATTGAAGTAATTGGCGAGGCGAAAAATGGTGTCGAGGCAGTCGCGTTAGCAGAGAGCTTGCAGCCAGACATCATTTTAATGGATTTAGTGATGCCAGAGCTAGACGGTATCGGGGCGACAAAGCGCATTACCGAAAAGTTTCCCGACATGCCCGTGTTGATGCTCACAAGCTTTTCAGACCGTGACCACGTCGTACCGGCGATGGAGGCAGGGGCGGTCGGCTATCAATTAAAAGACATCGAGCCAGACGATTTAGTGCAAACGATTCGTCAAATTATGCAAGGGGAGCGCATCGTCCATCCAGAGGCGACGACGCAGCTAGAGCAAAGCGAGGCGGAGGAGCAAAGTTTAGCACATAAACGCCATCCACTCACACCGCGCGAGCAGGATGTTTTAGCTGAGCTAACGAAAGGCAAAAGCAACCGCGAAATTGCATCGTCACTATTCGTAACAGAGAAAACGGTGAAGACGCACATTTCAAACATTTTCACGAAGCTGGAAGTGCAAGACCGTACACAAGCTGCTCTTTATGCGGTGAAGCACGGGCTGACAGAAGGAAGCGGACAGTAGAAATTTACGTTACTAGAAGTGAGCAGGATTTTTTGCTCGAAGCGAGAGAGGCGGACTCCAGCGGGAAAAGCGTGAGACTTGAGCCCCCACAGACACGAGGTACGAGTATCGAGGAGGCTCAAGGAAGGCAGTAAGCGCCACGTCCATGTGGCACTGCCTTCAGAACTAACATCGTGTTAGCCCCCATGCCCGCGAAAAGCCTGCCTCGACAGCGTAGAGCAATTAGTCCATAAACAAAACCACCATTCGCCGCATGATGCCGCAAATGGTGGTTTCGTTATTTTTGCTCGTTCAGTTCAGAAGCGACTTTCCCGTCTTCTGTTAATTTGACTTCTGGAAGTTTAGACACTTCTAGATATAAAATATGATGACCTTCGACTTCTTTCACAACGAATAAGAAGCCTTGTTCCTCTATCGAAGCACCTTGTATCACATCGAAATGCTTCGTCATGAACCATCCGCCAATTGTGTCGACTTCATCTTCTTCAAGCGTCGTACCAAGCACATCGTTTACTTCTGCAATTAATAGCTTCGCATCGAATAAATAATGATCCTCACTTACTTTACGCACTTCTGGTACTTCATCGTCGTCAAATTCATCTTGAATATCGCCGACAATTTCCTCGATGATATCTTCAATTGTGACTAAACCAGATGTACCGCCGTATTCATCCATTAAGACGGCCATGTGAATGCGCTCGCGTTGAATTTTTAATAATAAGTCGTCAATGGCCGTCGTTTCAATTACTCGAATAATCGGCTGCATGTACTCAATGACTTTTTTGTCGCCGTTTGTCGTATCTTGGACAAACGCAGTCAGTAAATGCTTCATGTTGACAAGTCCGATGACATGGTCTTTATCGCCATCAATGATTGGGTAACGTGTGTATTGTTCAACACCCATTACTTCAAATACTTCTCTAATTGTTAGGTCCTTTTCAATACCGATAATCTCAGTACGTGGTACCATAATTTCTTTAGCAATTCGTTCAGAAAACTCGAAAATACTGTTTACATATTCATATTCAGATTCGTTAATTTCGCCGCCTTTATAGCTATCTGATATAAGCATACGAATTTCTTCCTCTGAGTGTGCGACCTCTGATTCACCCATCATTTTTAATCCAAAAAGACCTGTTAATGCACGTGCAGAGCCATTTAATAATTTAATGAATGGGTACATAATGTTATGGAATAAAATGAGAGGCCCAGCTAATGTAAGGGTTACAGCTTCCGCCTTTTGAATGGCTAATGTTTTCGGCGCTAATTCTCCGACAACCACATGAATAAACGTTACAAGTGCAAAGGCAATAACAAATGATAGTAACGATGAAATGCTCGGCGTTAAGTTTAAGCCAAGTAAATCAAATAACGGATGTAAGATGAGCTCAAATGTCGGCTCACCTAACCAACCTAAGCCAAGTGCGGTAATTGTAATACCGAGCTGACAGGCTGATAAATATTCATCTAAGTCAGATGTTACTTTCTTTGCGCGTATTGCTTTTTTGTTTCCTTCTGCCACGAGCTGATCAATGCGTGTACTGCGCACTTTCACGATGGCGAATTCTGATGCAACGAAAAATGCTGTTGCGGCAATTAGGGCAGCAAACGCCGCCAGCCTTATGGTTAGTTCCACTATATCTACGTCCAAATATTATCTTTGTACTCGGCCCAAATGAGGGGAAAGCACAAAGAATACACCTCCTAGTTATGAAAAATAATTTAATGATTCTATCATAAAAGATTTAACTGGAAAATACAAATATTGTTTTTGGGTGGCTTGTCAGATAGGTAAGAGGCGTATCGACAGGCGAGAATGAAAACATTACCTATGAAGCGAAAGTGGCGACTCCAGCAGGAAAAGCACGAGCAGAAAATCCATTTTTGGCGGCTTGCCCGACAAAAATACGTTGAAGCCGTGTCTGCGGAAAGCGTCCACTAAAGCGAAATAGGTGATGACAATCGCTCTCGATATGCTTTCATGTAAAAAGCAAATCGTTGCACTTTCGCATGAATAGAAGTTTGAAAATGAAAAAAATTCGAAAAACAATTGACCTGTAAAAATCGCTATGCTAGTATTTAGGAACACGAAATGAAACGGATAAAGAAAGGAGGCGGACACTATGAACAAATTACGTATGAGCAATTGCAGCAAATTTCATACTCGTAGTGGCACGTCTTCTTTTGGTTGTAAGTAAGTAAAAGGAGGGGTGCGGCGTCATCACCTCTTTCAAAAAGGCATGTGCTCTTTTTTAGAGTGCGTGCCTTTTTTTGTCGTTTTTTCGTGTGAGCGATGAAGAGAGGATGCATAGCAGAAAGTAAAATAAGAAACTAGGTGAAAATATGTTTGATGTGTTAAAAAAGCTCGGCTGGTTTTTCAAGCAGTACCGCAAGCAGTATAGCATTGCCATCGTGCTGCTTATCGTCGCAAGCGTTATTGAAATTATTCCGCCGTGGCTGATCGGCGAAGCAATCGATGATATGACGACGAATGCGTTAACTGAAGCATCGCTGCGAAATTACGTCATTGCGTTCATCGCCATTATTGTATCGAGCTATGCGCTCAACTTCATTTGGCAATACCAGCTGTTTGGTGGGGCGATTACGATTGACCGCATTTTACGCAAGCGATTATTCCGTCAATTTTTAAAAATGAAGCCGACGTTTTATGAGAAAAATCGTACCGGTGATTTAATGGCACGCGCAACGAATGACTTAAATGCCGTGTCGCTCACAGCAGGCTTTGGCATTATGACGCTCGTTGACTCGACCGTGTATATGGCGTTCATTATCGCGGCTATGGCGATTACGATTTCGTGGAAGCTGACGCTATTTGCGATGCTACCTGTGCCGATTATGGCGTTTATTATTCAGTATTTGGGCAAAATTGTGCATAAGCGCTACATGGTGTCACAGGAGGCATTTGGTGAATTAAATGACAACGTGCTTGAGTCGGTCGCGGGTGTTCGCGTCGTGCGAGCATACGTGCAAGAATCGCTTGAGGAAAAGCGATTTTTCGATAAAAGTGAGGAAGTCGTTGAAAAAAATATGGCCGTTGTAAACATTAACGCGCTGTTCGTACCAATAACGCGCATCGGCATGGGGCTTTGCTACGTCATTGCGTTTGGCTACGGTGCTGTGCTTGTGTCGCGCGGTGAGCTAACGGTCGGGCAGCTTGTATCGTTTAACGTCTATTTAGGGCTTGCGACGTGGCCGATGTTTGCAATTGGTGAGCTTATTAACGTCATGCAGCAAGGAAACGCCTCACTTGACCGCGTGCAAGAGACGCTGTCGTATAACGAGGACGTACCAGACGGCAAACAGTTAACATTAACGACACCTTCATCGATGAACGTGCAAAATTATTCGTTCCAATACCCGCTGTCACAAGTGAGAAATTTATCGCGTCTATCACTGCATTTACAAAAAGGGCAAACGCTTGGCATCGTCGGCAAAACGGGGGCAGGGAAGACGACACTTGTTCGTCAGCTGCTGCGTGAATATCCGCTTGGTGAAGGGCAGTTTATGATTGGTGACGTCGATTTAAGCAAGCAGTCGAAGGAGCAAGTATTAAGCTGGATTGGCTACGTACCACAGGAGCATGTGCTGTTTTCACGTACGATTCGTGAAAACATTTTGTTCGGCAAGGAGGACGCGACTGACGAGGAGCTACACGAGGCGATCCGTCTTGCGTACTTTGAAGCGGATTTGCAAAACTTACCGATGGGCTTACAAACGCTCGTTGGAGAAAAAGGGGTGTCGCTTTCAGGTGGGCAAAAGCAACGTGTGTCGATTGCGCGAGCGCTTATTAAAAATCCGGACATTTTACTGCTTGATGATTCGCTCTCAGCAGTCGATGCGAAAACAGAGACGAACATCATTCAAAACATTCAGCGAGCGCGTCAAGGGAAGACGACAATCATTACGACGCACCGCTTATCAGGCATTCAGCACGCAGACCACATTATTGTGCTTGATGACGGCAATATCGCCCAGCAAGGCACGCACGCACAGCTCATCGCACAAAACGGCTGGTATAAAGAACAATTTGACCGCCAGCAGCTAGAGGAGGCGAGCTCATGAGTCCGATTAAACGATTAACTGACTATGCGATGCGCTACAAACGATTTATCATTAGCGGGCTGCTTCTTTTAGCGCTTTCCGTAGCGACCGAGCTAGCCGCACCGTACATCGCAAAGCACATTATTGATAACTATATGACAGTCGGCGAGCTACATGTTGAGCCGCTTGTATGGCTGCTCTCAATTTATTTCGCACTTGCGATTGTGACAGGGATTTTACGCTACATTAGCTCCATCTGGCTACAGCGCGGGGCAAACCGCATCGTCCAAAACATGCGCATCGAAACGTTTAACAAAATTCAAACGATGCCGATTGCGTATTTCGATAATTCACCAGCAGGCAAAATTGTCGCGCGTGTCACAAACGATACGGAGGCAGTGCGCAACTTATACGTAACGGTGCTATCGCAGTTTGCGGTCAGCGTCCTATCGATGTTTGGTGTGTACATTGCGCTCTTTACGTTAAATGCACAAGTGGCGGCTATTGCGCTCATTATCGTGCCTATTTTATATGTGTGGATGGTGCTGTACCGCAAATACGCACAAGCATATAATGGCGTTATTCGCACAAAAATTGCGGATTTAAACGGCATGATTAACGAGTCGATTAACGGCATGACAATCGTGCAGGCATTCCGTCGTGAAAAGCAAATGGAAGCGGAATTTACAGAGCTAAACGATACGCACTACGAGTATCATCGTAAACTGCTTGTGCTCGATTCGGCGACGTCACACAACTTAGTCAACTTTTTACGCATCACGATGTTTCTAGTGTTCATTTACTTTTTCGGTACGAACTCAATGACGACTACCGACTACGTAACAGCAGGAACGCTGTACGCATTCGTTGATTATGTGACGCGCTTATTCAATCCGATGACGGCGATTGTGAGCCAGTTTTCACAGCTAGAGCGTTCACTCGTTGCGGCAAATCGCGTGTTCGAGCTGCTTGACGAAAAAGGCGAGGACGTAGCGACGACAACGATTCCGCGCTACGATGGCAACGTGTTATTTGAGGACGTGTCATTTGCGTATAAAGAACATGACTACGTGCTGAAAAACGTAACGTTTGAAGCAAAGCGCGGCGAGACGATTGCGCTTGTCGGGCATACTGGCTCAGGCAAAAGCTCGATTATGAATTTACTGTTTCGCTTTTACGACCCGTCAAAAGGGCGCATTACGATTGATGGCATCGACATTACATCGCTGCCACGCCAAACGATTCGTGAGCATATGGGCATCGTGCTACAAGACCCGTATTTATTTACAGGGACGATTGCATCAAACGTTAGCTTAAACGACCCGCGCATTTCACGTGAAGCGGTCGAAGCGGCATTAAAAGCAGTCGGGGCAGGCTCGGTACTAACGAATTTACAGCACGGCATTGACGAGGAAGTCATTGAAAAAGGTAGCACACTTTCAGCAGGGCAGCGTCAGCTCATTTCGTTTGCGCGCGCACTGGCGTTCAACCCTGCAATTTTAATATTAGATGAAGCAACGTCGAATATTGATACTGAAACCGAGGAGCTGATTCAGCACGCGATGGACGTATTAAAAGAGGGACGTACGACGTTTATTATTGCGCATCGTCTTTCTACGATTAAGCACGCGGACAAAATCATCGTGCTTGACCACGGAGAAATTCAAGAGATCGGCAACCATGAGGAATTGATCGCACGCGGAGGCACGTATGCACATATGTATGAAATGCAGGCGAAGTCGCTGAAGCAATAGAGGAAAATGAAAAGCAGTGTTCAACGTCTGGGTAACGTGAACACTGCTTTTTCATTTACTGCCTCAGTAAAAGCATTGTAATTGTTATTTTGCTACGACATGCGTATATTTAGTGTATCGAAATAAAAGGAGAACACGCATGAAAGAATGGTGGCACACAATTCAACGCTTCAATCGCAACATTCGTTTATTTATGTTGGCGAACGTATTTATACAAATTGGCATGGGTGTTTTTTCAGTCATGTATAACTTATATATTCGCGAGCTTGGCATGCCCGAGACGATCAACGGCAGTGTTATTGCGATGATGTCACTCGCGACAGCAATTATTCTCGTTCCAGCAGGTATCATTAGCGACAAAATTGGGCGAAAATCGGTGCTCGTCGTCGGTACGGTGCTAACGGCGTTTACATTAGCAGCACGCAGCGTTGTAAGTGATGACACGTCGATGCTCGTCTTCGCATTTATAACGGGCTTCATTTGGGCGTTTGTGCAAGTATCGGGCATTCCGTTTTTAGCGGAAAATTCCTCATCGAAGGAGCGCGTACATTTATTTAGTATTTACTTCTCGCTCGTCACGGTCGCAGGTGTCGTCGGCAATTTACTCGGTGGCGTATTTGCGGACAGCTTCATGTGGCTCACGTCGATGAATAGCGTCGAAAGCATTCGAGCATCGCTGCTGATCGGTGTCGTACTATTTGCGCTCGGCGTATTTCCGTTGCTGAAATTGCAGCGAGCTGACGAAAGACAACCGGTACAGCTCGGTGAACAGAAGCCGCAAGCGACGCAATCTGTTGCGTTTGCCGACAACGTGAAGCTCATCGCATTATTTGCGTTTGCGCAGCTATTGATCGGCACAGGCTCTGGGCTCGTCATTCCGTATTTGAATTTATATTTTGCGAACCGCTTTGATGCGTCGAACTCGTACGTCGGGCTCATTTTAGCGCTCGGCTCGGCAATGACCGCGGTTGCGATGCTCATCGGCCCAGCTGTTGTAAAGCGCATCGGTAAAGTGAACGCGCTCATTTTATTTCAGCTGCTGTCGATTCCGTTTTTATTTTTAACGGCATTTACGACGTCGCTCTTTTGGGCATCGGTCGGCTTTTTACTACGGCAGGCACTGATGAATGCGGGCAACCCGATTCAAAGTGCGATTGCGATGGACATCGTGTCGGATCGCTATAAAGGGTTAGCGAATTCGGTCAATCAAATGGTGTTTAATTTAGGATGGGCGACGATGGGCTTACCAGCAGCGTGGCTCGTGACAAATTTTGGCTCGTATTGGGGCTATGCGTATGCATTTTCGATTACGGGCGGGCTATATTTAACGGCGTCGATTTACTTTTACATCGTGTTTGGGCGACGGTGGCAAAAAAATAAAGGTGTCATTTAAAAAAGACGGTTCGCGCGGGCGAATCGTCTTTTTGCATTATTCGTATACGTGAAACAGCATGAGCTCGTGAATCATTTTTTTGACGTTTTCCTCGTTCGGTGGTGTGCCGTCAATCCAGCGAATGTCACCGTCTTTTTCGTAGGCGGCTTTGTAACGCACGCGCTCGTAAAAAAATGTTACGACCCAGCCAGGTAGCTCGTCGCTGTACATCGGTTTGAAGCTAAAATGTTGAATCATTGTCATCCCCTCCATCTTTCTTCATTGTAAGTGTTCGTACAAGGAGTGTCATTTTCTTTTTTTTTCGTCTCTCTGTTATAATAAGGAAAGCTAAAAGAGGAAAGGAAATGACTTATGGCACAATCAATCATGACAATTTTATTTATGGTCGTCGTCGGCTCGGTTATCGGGGGATTCACGAACCATATTGCGATTAAAATGCTATTTCACCCGTACGAGGCAAAATACATTGGCAAATGGCGCTTGCCGTTTACGCCAGGTTTAATTCCGAAGCGTCGTGAAGACTTAGCGATCCAGCTCGGGCGTACGGTGTCGAACTATTTATTAACACCGGACATGTTCCGCACGAAAATTTTATCGCCAGAAGTTCGCCAAATGGTATCGGACTTTGCGACGAAAAAGATTGAAGAAACGATTTTCCGCGACGACCGCACGCTAGCACAATGGTTAGACGTAGCAGGCTTCGCTCATTTACCACGCACAGTGGAGGAAAAAGTGGACGCGGTCATTCAATCACAGTTTGCGAACATTCAAAATACGTTAGCGACAAAGACGTTGCGCGAGCTCATTCCGAATGATTTTGAGGCAACGCTTGATCAAAAGGTGCCAGAGTTTGTTGAGTACTTAGTCGAAAAAGGCGAAACGTACTTCAAATCATACGACGGGCAAATTGCGATTCAAAAAATGTTGAATGACTTTTTACAATCAAAAGGTTCACTCGGTGGTATGGTGCAAATGTTTTTAGGTGGCGATACGACGTCGCTTGCGGAAACCGTGCAACGCGAAATTGTAAGCTTCTTAAAATCAGACGGTATTTACAACGTGCTACATGATTTAATTAAAGGAGAGTACGATAAGCTAAAGGATCGTCCTGTAACAGACTTCACAGCAGATGTGGACTTTGAGCGCATTGAAGCGTCAGTAAAAGCGTATGCGAAGAAGGAATTAAATTTAGATGAACGTCTAAATTACACAATTCATCATTACTGGCCACAAGGAAAAGCTTGGGTAACGGATGACTTATTGCCGAAGTTGCTTGACAGAGGCTTTGCGGAAGCTGAAAATAAAATTGAAGATGTCGTAAAGAAGCTAAACTTAGAAGAGGTTGTACGTCAGCAAGTAAATACATTCCCTGTTCAAAAGTTAGAGGAGCTTGTTTTAGGTATTTCAAAGCGCGAATTCAAAATGATTACGATGCTTGGTTTCGTACTCGGTGGTTTAATCGGGGTTGTCCAAGGGCTATTCGCCGTATTCGTGTAACCACATAATAGAAGGGAATTAACATGATGCAACAATTAACAGCACAACTACAACAAAAAATTAAAGAGACGGAGCAATTCGTCGCATTAGAACGCGCAATTGAGGCAGTAAAAGAAGACGCACAAGCATTAGCGTTATTCACAAACTTCCGCGACGTGCAAGTGAAGCTACAAGAAAAGCAAATGCAAGGTGAGCAATTACTTGAAGACGAGCTAATGTACGCACAGCAAGTAGCACAGCTTGCACAGCAAAACGAAAAAATCTTATACATGCTTGATACAGAAATGGAATTAAGCCGCATTATCGAGTCGATTACACGCGAATTAGTACAGCCGATTCAAGCGATGTATGAGAGCATGTAATTTATAACGAAGCACCGTTTGAAGCAAATTGTTTCGAGCGGTGTTTTTTTGTCGTACGTAAATACACGCATCACTTTTTACAATTCACGCAAACCATGCTATAGTGAAAATTTGAAAAACGTCTTAAAACTTTTGTAGAAAGCTGGACTGAAACGATGAAAACTATAAACATTCGACAAGCGTTTCCAGAAGATTGGATTCGCGTTTTACACAATATCGCAAATCTTTTTTATGAAGATACAACGATTGTACACGGTGATGCTGAAGCAGACATCGTGTTCGATTTAGCATATGAGCAGCTCGACAACTTTGAAGTGAAAACGTCTGCAACGATGACGGTTGATGGGCAAACGTTCACAAACGCCTACAGCAAGCAGTACGACGAGGTAGGCACGGACAAGGAGCTACGCATTCGCTTCAAGCGCGCGTTATCTCACGTGATGCTTGACTGCTTAGAGCAATATACGGGAGTAACACAGGAATGGGGCATTTTAACAGGGGTGCGCCCGACAAAACTATTCCACAAATACCGTAAAGCCGGCATGCCAGAAGCGGAAATTTTTGCGACGCTGCAAGCAGACTACCGCATTTCAGACGGCAAAATTGAGCTTATGAAAGAAATCGTTGAGCGTCAATTAAAAACGATTCCAGACCTTGATACAATCGGACGCGAAATTTCGGTGTACATCGGCATTCCATTTTGCCCGACAAAATGCGCGTATTGCACGTTCCCAGCGTATGCGATTCAAAGCAACCGCAAAGTCGGGCGCGTGGACACGTTCCTTGACGGCTTGCACATTGAAATTCGTGAAATGGGTAAATGGCTCACAGCAAACAACATGAAAATTACGTCGATTTATTGGGGTGGCGGTACACCGACATCAATTGAAGCTGACGAAATGGACGCGCTGTACAAAACGATGTTCGAATCGTTCCCAAACCCAGAGACAATTCGTGAAATTACAGTTGAGGCAGGTCGTCCTGATACGATCACACCTGAGAAAATCGACGTGCTGAAAAAATGGGGCATTGACCGCATTTCAGTAAATCCACAAAGTTATACGGACGAAACATTAAAGGCAATCGGTCGCCATCATACGGTGCAAGAGACAATCGATAAGTTTTGGCTGTCGCGCAACTCAGGCATGAACAACATTAATATGGACTTAATTATCGGCTTGCCGAACGAGGGCATTGAGGAGTTTGAAAATTCGCTTGTTGAGTCGGCGGAAATGCAGCCGGAGTCGTTAACTGTGCATACGCTATCGTTTAAGCGTGCATCAGAAATGACGCGTAACAAAGATAAATATAAAGTAGCAGACCGCGACACAGTGGCAGAAATGATGCGTATGGCGCAAGTATGGACGAAGGAAAACGACTACGTGCCATACTATTTATACCGTCAAAAAAATATTTTAGGTAACTTAGAAAATGTCGGTTACTCGAAAATGGGCGAGGAATCGATTTACAATATCGTCATTATGGAAGAAGTGCAAACGATTTTAGGGATCGGCTGCGGTGCGTCGTCGAAGTTCGTCAACCCAGAGACGGGCAAGATTTGGCAGTTCCACAACCCGAAAGATCCTGCTGCGTACATTATGACGTTTGCGGAGTCGATTGATAAAAAGATTGAGCATTTGGACGAGCTGTACAATAAGCAGTTAGTGAAGTAATAGATACTTGCTTTTGGCGGCTCGCGTTCCTGGGGCGTGGCTTGAGCCTCCTCATCGTTCGTACCTCACGATTGCGGGGTCTCAAGTCTCACGCTTATCCCCAAGGAGTCTCGCCGCCGCGCGCATCACGAAATACTACTTAGCAATGATAAGGTATGTGCTACAGTCAATATGACTTCAGCACATACCTTATTTGTCTTTTCATTTTTTAAGACGCTGTAACTTGCGTGTATTTGTTACAATAAAAACAGAACATAAAAGCAGAAAGGATGAGCGCTACGTGAAAAAGTGGATTAGTATTGCAGCGATGACAACGATGCTTGCAGGGTGTACGATTACGAGCACAAATGAAGCAGGCGAGGAGATGCGCGTGCATTTTTTAGACGTCGGGCAAGGCGATACGATTTTAATTGAATCCCCAAACGACGAGTACATGCTAATTGATGGAGGTGACAAAGGCTCGGGTGATGAAATTGTCGCGTATTTACAACAGCGCGGTATCGATACGCTTGACGTTGTTGTCGCGACGCACCCAGATGCGGACCATATCGGTGGCTTAATTGACGTGCTTGAAAACGTGACGATTGAGCGCTGGGTTGATTCGGGCAAGGCACATACGTCGCAAACGTATATTGAAATGTTGTCGCTCATCGATGAGAAGGACATTGACTTCACCGTTGCGCAAATAGGTGAGGACATTCCGTTTGATGAGGCGTTAACAGTTGACGTCGTATACGCAGATGAAACATCAAACGATAATAACGAAGCGTCGGTCGTGCTGAAAATGACGTACAATGAGCGCTCATTTTTATTCGCAGCTGATGCAGGCGTGAAAGAAGAAGCGAAAATGTTAAACAGTGACATTGATGCGGACGTATTAAAGGCAGGGCATCACGGGTCGAACACGAGCAGCTCTGAGCAGTTCATCGATGCGGTGTCACCGGAAATTACGGTGCTTAGCTACGGTGAAGGTAACAAATACGGACACCCACATCAAGAGGTAACGGACTTGTTGGCGAAATACAACTCGCTCGTATATGCGACGGCGGAATCAGGCACAATCGTTATTGAAACGGACGGTGTGAACATGTCGGTCGTTGATGCGGACGTTTTTAGCGGAAGTGGTGCGGCACAAACGAACGATGTGAACGCGCCAGTTGAGATTACGGTAAAAGACATGTTAAGCGAATTTGTGACGATTCAAAATAACGGCAAAGCAGCAGTCGACATGACGAATTGGATGCTTGTTTCAGTGCAAGGCGACCAGCGCTTTACGTTCCCGAGCTTCACGTTACAGCCAGGGCAAGCGGTGTATGTGACGAGTGGTGACAATAAGCAAGACGGCGGCGATTATATGCATTGGTCAGGTCGTCAAATTTGGGCAAACGACGGCGACGCAGCACAGCTATTAAACGCAAAAGGGGAGATTGTTCATGCAATCGATTAAATATGTATTAGACCGTTATGAAAACGATTACGGCATTTTTTTAAAGCTACCGAATGAGACAGAGCAGCTGCTTGTACACAAAACCGAAATGATTGGCGAGGCGCATGAAGGGGATATTTGCATCGTGCAGCAGCAAGAGGGCAAGTTTCAAATTGACGTGCTTACTGACGACACAGCACACGCAAAAGCAACGGCACAAAGCTTACTCGACAAGCTAAAACAAAAGGGCAAACGGTAAAGTCAGACCGCTAACTTGTCAGGAAATATGATAAACTAAGCACGTAAGAAATAACATTTTAGGAGCTAAAACAATGAGCATTAATACAGTGATTTTCGACTTAGACGACACGCTTTTATTCGACAAGCAAAGCATCCAATCAGCGTTCGACAAAACGTGTGAATACGCAGCGACGAAAGTAGACGTTGACGCAAAAGCGCTAGAGGAAGCGACTCGTGAAGCGGCGCGTGCATTATATAGCAGCTACCCGACGTATGACTATACAGTAATGATTGGCATTAACCCGTTCGAAGGTATGTGGGGAACGTTTGACGACCCGACACCACAGTTCCAACAAATGAAAGATATCGTACCAGGCTACCGCCGCGATACATGGACGCAAGGTTTAGCGAAGCTTGGCATTGATGACGCAGCATTTGGCGCAGAGCTAGGTGAACGTTTCGTAGAGGAGCGCAAAAAACACCCGTATTTATATGAAGATACATACGAAGTGTTAAACAAGCTAAAAGGCAACTACAAGCTGGTATTATTAACGAACGGTGCGCCAAGCCTTCAAAACTTAAAGCTTGAAATTACGCCAGAGCTAGTACCTTACTTCGACCATATCATCATTTCAGGCGATTTCGGTAAAGGGAAACCAGACGCATCAATTTTCGAGCACGTTTGTGAAGTAGCGGGTATTACGGCAGAAGAAGGCATTATGGTTGGAGACAACTTAATGACAGACATTTTAGGTTCTTCACGCATTAACATGAAAAACGTATGGATCAACCGAGAAGACAAAGTAAACGACACAGACGTAGCACCAGTATACGAAGTGACGTCTTTAACAGCGTTTTACGAGTTATTAGAGACATTAAAATAAGCAATGAGAAAAGCTGTCCGTGGAAAATACGGGCAGCTTTTCTTGTTTCTCTTTATAAATAAGACGACGACAATCCACCGTCAACAACGTGTGTCGTACCATTTACATACTTCGCCTCATCACTTAATAAAAAGAGCGCATTGTTTGTCACTTCATCGACAAACCCTAAACGCTTCATCGGTACACGGTTTAGTAAGTACCCTCTCATTTGCTCGGGCATGCTATCTTCCCCTAATTCTGTGCTGATAAAGCCTGGGCATAACGCATTGACACGAATATTCATACCGCCAAATTCCGCCACCGTTGACTTCGTTAAGCCGATAATCGCATATTTAGAAGCCGAATATGCGCTCATTGATGGACAGCCAGATAAGCCTAAAAGAGAAGATAGATTTACGATTGAGCCACCGCCCGTTTTTAGCATTTCTTGTATGCCGTATTTCATGCCGTAAAACGTACCTTTTACATTCGTATCAAGCACGCTTGAGAATACGTCCTCGTCATAATGAATCACGGCTTCTCGATTGCCGACAATGCCTGCATTATTTACTAAACAATCGATGCGACCAAATTTCTCTATCGTTTCGTTTATGTATTTTTTGACATCTTCCACTTTTGAAATATCTGCTTGCACAAAGATCGCTGTACCACCGACTGCTTCGATTTCTTGTAATGTGTTTACCCCATTTTGTTCTGATCGATTGACAATGACAACTTTGGCACCTTGCTTAGCTAACGCGATGGCAATGCTTTTACCAATCCCGCTTCCTGCCCCTGTTACAATCGCCACTTTTTCTTGAAAATTTGACATGTTCACGCACCCCTTTTATTTAAACGCTTTTGTACAATTCTCATAAAATCATATAGAATGTACGTTCCAACTGTAAAATAACATTAAAATATTGTCAATATATTATTTGGAAGTAGTGTCGTTATGGAAAAAGAAAGGGCGTACTTTTAAACGCTCTTTACAGTATAGAAATGAAATAAGGTGCGCAAAACGTGATGAAACGTTTGCACACCTTGCATATATTATTCATACGGGTTTCACTACTTTAAACTGATTCACCACTTCATGTAAGTTGTCTGCCATGTCGGACAGCTTTTGTGTGGAGTTCGTAAATTCTTCAATGGACGCCATTTGTAATTCAATGCGTTGAATGACGGTTTGCGTACCAGACAATGTCTCCTTTGATACGAGCATAATGTCGTGCATCGTATCAGAAACAGCATGTGTATTTGATTCCATTTCATTGGCAAAACGCGATACTTCAATCGTTTTATCGACGACTGTTTTTAACTCGTGGCGGATTTCGCTAAATAGCTTGCCTGTTTCTTGAGCTACGTATACGCCATGCACCACCTCTTGTTGGCTTTTTTCCATTAACTGAATGGCTTCCTTTGTCGCATGTTGAATGTTTTCGATGAGCTCGTTAATTTGTTGTGTCGATTGGGCAGATTGTTCCGCTAATGAGCGCACTTCATCAGCGACGATTGAGAAACCTTTTCCATGCTCACCGACGCGTGCTGCTTCAATGGATGCGTTTAATGACAGCAAACTTGTTTGGTCAGCAATCGCTGAAATGACATCGACGACTTGATCGATTTCATTTGAACGTTGCTCCATTTCACGCATCGATTGGTGGAGTGCGGTAATCGTGTCAGCGATCGATTCCATTTGTGAAACGGTCATTTGTAGTTTGTCGTTGCCGTCAGATGCTTTTTCAAACGCTTGTCGTGATAATGTAGAAGTAGCTTCAGCTTCCTCTGCGATGAAATCCATACGACTAGATAGCTCATCAGTCGCTGCTGTCGTTTGTTCAATATACATTAACTGCTTTTGAGCACCGGAGCCAAATTCCTCGACGACATTTGAAATGTGTAACGTTGAATCGTTCGGCTGGTCTGTCGCCATTTCAAGCTCTGAAGCGGCATGTGCGACGTGTAAAGCTTGCGTATTGACGTTTTGAATAATCGAGCTTAATTGTGAGTGCATTTTATTAATATTACCTTCAAGTTGACCGATTTCATCGTTTGAGCTAATTGAGAGCGGTTCAATCAACAAATTTCCTGTTGCAATTTCCTCTACTTGCTTTGTAATACGGACGATTGGGCGGCTAATGCGACGTGCTTGGTAAATCCCGATTGCAATAATGATTGCCGCTGCTACAACAAGCATAATAATGGATGCGTATTTTAATAAGTTGACGACAGTTAAAATGGATTTCTCTGTCACGATGGTATGTAATGTATAGCCAGGAACAGTTATATTTGTGCTTGCAATAATGACATTTTCACCGTTTAGCTTCATTTCTTGTACATCTGAGCTGTTGACGGCGCTCGATAAATACGTTGTCCATTCATTTTCTAAGCCAGCGTCGGCGAGTGGAACGTTAATGAGTTCTTCGTTCGGGTGCGCTTGAATAACGCCGTTGCTATCGACAATAATGAATGAGCGCCCTTCATCTGCTTGCGCTAAATATTTATTGCTCAGTCGTTCAAAGTTGACGGTCGCAATAAACACGCCGATAATTTCCTGCGTTTTTGAGTAAACGGGCGTTGATAGCGTAATCATACGGTTACCCGATACGTTTGATACGAGAACTTCGGTAATCGTTGTTTGTCCCTTTAACCCGTCCTGAAAGTATGCACGCTCTTGCAATGATTGTACGTTAATTTGCTTTTCAGTCGTATGTGCACGCACGATGCCGTTTGTATCAATAAATACAACTGCTTCATATGCTTCATCGAGCGCTTTTACTCGCTTGGCCATTTCGAGTTGCTTCGCTTGGTCGAGCTGTGTAATTTCATCGAATTGTGAGGCGAGCAACACTTCCTCAAATTTCCCTTGTAGCCATTCATCCATACCTGTCGCGATACCCTCAGTTGAAATTTCGATGGCCTTTTTTTCCTCATCAATTAATAGCTGCGTAGAATAGTAATATTGGAATAGACTAATACAAAGCATCGGGATTAAGCCGATTAATAAAATTCGCAACGTAAGCTTCGACGTGATTGTTTTTTTATGTAGCTTCTTCATAATCTCACTCCAGTGTGTCAGTATTTTTATAAAATAAAGCACTAGCGTCGCATTAAAATAATCCAACGCATTTAATTAAACTGAATTTTCTGTAATATAATATAAATACAAAAAAATCCTTTATAATGGTTGGACGGTAGGTAACCATCCAAATCCATCATAAAGGAATCACGTATGCATAAGTTTACACGAAAAACATCATTTGAACAATGGTTTTCACCGATTTCTTCCACACAACTAGCGGAATTGGTTGAAATCCATCAATTAAATACCTATACACAGAAGCTTCACTTTGCGTCATTCTTGAAATTGTTCGTATTCGCGCAGCTCAATGA
>JAXJTE010000229.1:0-1616 GCA_036309765.1 Caryophanon sp.
GTATTAAACCCGAACGTGACGCACACGATGGTTGAAGGCGGTACGTTCCAAAATGAAATTCAAGCACGCGACATTATGGCTGTGCCAACTGTGTTTTTAAACGGTGAAAACTTCGGCGGCGGACGCATGGAGCTTGAAGATATTTTAACGAAGCTTGGCGAAGTATCAGATGGTTCTGAGTTTGAAGGCATTGAACCGTTTGACGTGCTTGTTGTCGGCGGCGGTCCAGCAGGTGCAGCAGCGGCAATTTATGCAGCACGTAAAGGCATTCGTACAGGTATCGTAGCAGAGCGCTTCGGTGGTCAAGTAAACGACACATTAGCAATTGAAAACATTATCGGTACGAAAGCAACAGAAGGTCCAGCATTCGTATCGAGCTTAGAAGCACACGTACTTGATTATCCGGTTGATATTTTTAAATCGCAACGTGTAGCGCATATCGAGAAAAAAGAGCTTGTTGAAGTAACACTTGAAAATGGTGCGGTATTACAAGGGAAATCAGTGATTGTTGCAACAGGTGCACGTTACCGTCAGCTAGGTGTTCCAGGTGAAATCGAATTCAAAAACAAAGGAGTTGCGTATTGCCCACACTGTGACGGTCCAATTTTCAAAGGAAAAGACGTTGCAGTCATCGGTGGTGGTAACTCAGGTGTTGAAGCGGCAATCGACTTAGCGGGTGTCGTGAAGCACGTAACACTTATTCAACGTAGCGGCGAGCTAAAGGCAGATAACGTCTTACAAGAGCGCGTGCGTAGCTTACCAAACGTAACGGTGATTACGAACGCATTAACGAAAGAAATTACAGGCACGAACAAAGTAAATGGCTTAACGTACATTGATGCGTTAACGAACATCGAGCACCACATCACACTTGAAGGCGTATTCGTGCAAATCGGTTTATTACCGAACACGGAATTCGTTGAAGGTTCACTTGAATTAAACGGTCACGGTGAAATCATCATCGACGGTCACGGTGCAACGAGCATGCCGGGCGTGTTTGCAGCAGGTGACTGCACGAACACAGTGTACAAGCAAATCATCATTTCAATGGGTGCAGGGGCAACAGCAGCACTTGGCGCATTTGACTACATGATTCGTCAAGCACCAGTGCGTGAGTTAGTAGAAGCATAACGGAGAACGCGAAAGTAGGGGGAACCTTGCTTTCGCGTTTTTTTATGTAACAAACCGTCATAATGATGCGTTTCATAGATGAAAGAAGGAGTTTTATGCGATGCTGTCGTAATAAAGAGATAATGGAAAGGGAGTGGCAACATGAAAAAAATTGCACTACCAGTACTAGGTGTCATCATTTTTTTAGCAGGGATGCTCGCGTTTCACTTTTTTGTACCGACGAACGTGACGGCAACGGACGATGACATTGTGAAAATTCGCGTGTTTGATGGTAATGACGGCACCGAAACAATTATTACGAGCGAAGCACAAATTGAGCGCATTGTGACGATGCTTAACGATATGGAGTTTTTGAAAACAGGTGTATCAATCGGATATATTGGCTACAGCTATGATGTGACGTATTACACCGCTTCTGGCGAGGAAGTACAGCAATTCATCGTCAACAATGAGAAACAAATTCGCTATCAAGGGTTCTTTTATGA
>JAXJTE010000230.1:0-9543 GCA_036309765.1 Caryophanon sp.
ACTGTATGTAATAATTCGTCTCGTGAAAATACGTGCTGCTGATGCGTTAAAAACGTCGCCAGCAGTTCAAACTCCTTTAGCGTTAAGTTAACGAGTTCATTTTTGACCCACACTTGTCGGCTCGCCTTATCTAACACAATATGCTCAGTCACAATTTTTGTGTTCGACTGAAGCGGGTGCTTGCCTCGGCGCAGCACGATACGAATGCGGGCAATGAGCTCCGATGCGTCAAACGGCTTGACGATATAATCTTCCGCGCCAATTGTTAATCCTTTTAGCTTATCGCTTTTTGCATCGAGCGCCGTTAAAAAGATAATCGGCACGTCATAGCGCGGCGCAATATGCTCGGCAAACGTGAAGCCGTCCATAAATGGCATCATGACGTCGAGCAGCATTAAGTCCACTTTTTGCTGCGTCAACACTTGCTCCGCCTCATGTGCCGAGCTTGCCGCTAGCACATGATACCCTTCACTTTTTAAAAACATGCTAATTAATTGCTGCATTTGTACTTCATCATCGACAATTAATATCGTTTCCATTATGTCACTCCCTTATTACAAGCTGAAACGGACCTTCACCTGTGTCGTACGCACGCACTTGCTCGCCATCGACGACGTATAACGTATGATCATCATAGCCTGCTGTAACAATCGCATCGTTAAAATACTCTACAGTAAACGGATTTGCCCCAATTTCAAGCGTTTTGATTATTTCACCGTCTTTCGTGAAGCGGTACAACGTGTTCGAGCCGTGGCTAATGACGCTAATTTCATCGTCGTGCTGTGCGAGTGCAACGGGCATTTGCGGCGCCTGCAACGTTTGCTGTATGCTGCCTGTTTCGCGGTCAATGACGAGCACTTGATCGTTGCTCGTATGGTCGCCATGCCCACCAATCCATAGCGTATTCGTTTCCTCGTTCACAATAATACCATTTGAAGAGCGTGGCATTTGCCATTGCGCCACTTCATGAAACGACTTCACCTCAATAACCGACAAATAATCCGATTTAAAGTTCAGCACATACAGTGTATCATCGGCATATGCCATCGATAGCGGATAATTACCAACGACGACGTCACGCAGCTGCTCACCACTAAATGAAAAAGCGCTCACCGTATTCTGCTCTTTATTTGCAACATATAACTCCTCGTCGCCCGCAATAACGTTCGTCACACCAATGCCTGTTTCAAGCTTCATTTGTAGCTCGCCTGTTGATACATGATACAGCGCCACAAACGGCACGCCCATCCCATACAATGCAATCGTATCATCATCGACTAATGCCGCTCCACTATACGCCTCATCAAATGCCCACGTCGCAACCGCATGCAAGTCTTCATTAAAAAATGTCATCGATGGCTCTAGCTGATTGACCGTCGCTACGAACGAAACATCCTCTGGCACGCTCGTATACGCCGCCACCCCACAGCCAGCAAGGAGCAACGTGCTAGCTGCAAGCAGTAGCCCTATTCTCATATGCTCACCTACTCTTTCTCATCCATCATAAAACACAATTGTGAAATAAAGATGAAGTTCTTTTGTTTATTTTTTGACAAATGGCGACTGCTCAACGTACGTCAAAAACTTTCGCGCCGCCAGTGACAACGAGCGCTCTTCTCGCATACCAATACCGATTGTACGATACGCAGGTACGGCAAGTTTTTTCGTTACGATATCATATGGCGTGCGCTGTAACACGAGTGACGATAAAATGCTAATGCCAAGCCCTTGCTCAACCATCGACATAACTGCGTAATCGTCCCACGTCGTAAATACAGTTTGTGGCGTCAGTTTGTGCTGCTCAAAAATTTCCGCAATTTCTGCCTTCGCACCTTTTTCAAGTAAAATAAACGGACTTTGATCAAGCGCTGCGAGAGGAAACGTCTCACATGTAACAAGCGCATGATCTGTTGGCATCGCGACGACTAAATCATCTTGCGCTAAAGCATATGTTTCCATCGCACGCTTTGTCGGCAAACGTACGAAACCAAAATCAACACGACCTTCGACAATCCAGCGCTCAATTTCAGTATAATCGCCAAGCAGTAGCTCAAACTCAATGTTCGGGTAATCGCACTGAAATGTCTTAATAATATGCGGCAGCCAATGCGTCGCCACGCTCGAAAACGTCGCGATACGTAGCAATCCTGTCTGTGCCTCGTGCAAATCGTCCAGCTGCATCATTAACAAATCATACTCATTACAAATGCGTTGAATGTGTGGCAACAGCTTTAGTCCATCCGACGTCAACGTAATGCCGCTTCGACTGCGTTCGCACAACGTCACACGCCACTCCGCCTCCAAATCGCTAATCATGCGGCTCACCCCTGATTGTGCGTAGTTTAACACCTCGGCCGCTCGCGTAATATTGCCGTACTCAACGACCTTTAAAAACGCTTTATACTTTTGTATGTTCATCTGCTTCCTCCATGCTCTTTTGTAATGATTTCAATGCAAAACATTCATTTTTCGCATCGTTTCTTTCATGCTATTGTAATGTCACATACAACGCAACAAGGAGTGATCGACATGAAAGGTGTTTTCCCATTCATTAGCAGTATGATTCTTTTTAGCACGATTGGCGTGGTCGTACGCCAAATTGATTTAGCATCAAGTGAACGCGCATTATTAAGCAGTGCCATCGCCTGTTTATTTTTAACGCTCGTTATGAAGCTACAAAAAAAGCGCTTTGACTGGCCCTGCATTAAACAGCAGTTCCCACTCCTTTTGCTATGCAGCGCGGCGCTCGCAGCAAATTGGATTTTTTTATACGCCGCATACAATCACACGACAATTGCAAACGCCTCACTCGGCTACTACTGCGCTCCGATTTTTGTTATGCTGCTTGCTCCCATTGTTTTAAAAGAGCGGCTTCAATTTAAAAAAATTGTGTGCGTCATCGTAGCGTTAAGTGGTCTCAGTCTCATCGTACTTAGTGGCATGAACGCAACGAACGGCTCGCATTTATTCGGCATTAGCTTGAGCATCGGTGCAGCCATTTTTTATGCAACCGTTATGCTTTGTACGCAGTTCATCGCTGACATCGACCGCTTGACATGCAACGTCGTTCAGCTCGGACTTGCTGTGATGTTGCTATTGCCGTACGTTTTCATCACAGAAGGCACGAGCATCTTGTCGCTGTCGATGCAAGACGTACCATTTCTTTTCATTCTCGGCATCGTCAACACAGGGCTCGGCTTTTGGTTATTTTTCGTAGGGCTGGAACATTTAAGCGGACAACGCAGCGCTATGCTGAGCTACGTCGATCCGCTGTCATATTAAGTGAGCCGATGAGCGAGCTTCAACTAATTGGTGGTCTGCTACTATTAGGTGCAACCGCAGCGAGCGAAATAACATGGAGACGTGCTTTTCAACGTCCATCCGCGAATTAAAAGTGAAATTATAGAGAAATATCCGCAAAAAGTGAAATAATGGTTTTTAATTCCCTTTTTATGTTATATAATTGATTCATATTACTAGTTACAAGTAATATCACATAAATTAGGGGGTTATAGTTGCTTGTTCAACAAAGATGTTATTTACTTAAATGTCACACAAGAACAGATTGACTTATTTGATTCATATTGGGAAAAGCATATCCATACGCTGCCACCACTCCCTACCTTATTACATGATTCACTCGATCAAAAAATCGCCGTACTCAATACGTGGATTGGCTTTTCATTATTACCTCACCACAAATTGCTCAAAAGCGACAAGTCATTTACGCATTCATTTACGTTCCAGCTCATTCAAATTCTGTACAGCGCCTTACCAGAAGATCATATCATTATTCGAAATCCTCATAATGATGAGCTACATTTCTTCTTTGCTTATTACGTCATGTTAGAGGTGCTGCATGAGCTAGGTGAGCCATTAGAGCATAATGCGCAATTTACCGATTTAAATATTAGAGACGGCTACTATCGTTTGAACGACGAAGATTTAGCGGCAGATTCCTATTTTTATGAGCTTATGAAATACTATAATACGCTCATGTTTTACCCAAAATCCGAAATTCGCTTACGCACACAAACGTTAAAACGTGCGACCGCGGCATTGTCCACACATGCCAGTTTATTGAAAGCTGAATAAACAGAAAAAAACATTCGAAACAGTAGCGCTTCGAATGCTTTTTTCGTTTATTTTGTTATGCGTAAAAAGACAACCTTTAAATAGTTGAACTCTGGGCAGTTATTTGGTACTGCAAAGTCCTCTGGCAGCTTATGCTCTTCTAAAATGCTATAGCGCACGTCCGCTGCTGTACACGCTTTATCAATGAACGTTTTGAATTTCTTCATATTAAAGCTTGCGTTATTCGTCGATGCAATGATGACACCACCGTCGTTCGTAATGGCAATCGCATCTTGTAATAGCTTCGGATAGTCCTTCGCCGTACTAAACGTCATCTTCTTCGTACGCGCAAAGCTCGGTGGATCCAGTACAACGACGTCAAACTTTAACCCTTTACGCACCGCATAGCTAAAGTAATCAAACACGTTCATCACTTTAATGTCCTGTGACTCGTAGTCGATGCCATTTACCGCAAACTGCTCAATCGTTTTTGGCAAGCTGCGTTTTGCTAAATCCACGCTCGTCGTCCCCGCTGCACCGCCTAAAGCTGCCGCAACTGAAAACGCCCCCGTATAAGAAAACGTATTTAATACCGTCTTGCCGTCTGAGTAATTGTCACGCAATGATTTACGAACGTTACGTTGGTCAAGGAAAATGCCCGTCATCGCGCCGTCGTTTAAATCAACCGCAAAATGCATGCCGTTTTCAAGTACGATTAGCGGGAATTCACCCTTTTCGCCCGATACGTAATCATCTTTTTCGATATATTGCCCGTTCGTTTCAAAACGTAGCTTCTCATAAACGCCGCGTGTATTTACGGCTGTTTTTAACGCATTGTAAATCTCTTCACGGAACGAATAAATGCCTGCGCTATACCAGCTCACCATGTAAAAACCGTTGAAGAAATCAATCGTTAACCCGCCGATGCCATCTCCTTCACCGTTGAACACGCGAAATGCTGTCGTGTCGTCTGATGTGAAAAATGTCGCACGCTTTTCTGCCGCTTCACGAATTTTTTTCACGAAAAATGCCTCGTTAATTTGCTCGCGCTCTTTACGCGTTAAAATCCAACCGATGCCTTTATTTTGCGTGCCGTAATAGCCCGTACCGATGTAACCGCCTGCCTTATCGACTAAGCGCAGTAAGCTACCTTCCTCAATGTCGCCTGCTGGTAATGTAATTGTCTCTTTTAAAATTAACGGGTTCCCGTTTGTCATTTGTTTAATTGCCTCTGATTGTACTTGTACTTCTACTAACTGTCTCATTCCGTCATCCTAACTATATGTTGATTAGTACATTATGCCATAAATCGTGGTAAGAAGCGAATTTCAGCCGTATGCGACCTCCTACAAATGCTTCTCCATCGTCACCGCCGACACCGCATCTCCGTTCGTATTGTAAATCACTTCTTCATCAATAATGACGTAGCCAAGTCGCTCATACAATGCGATGTTGGTGACCTCGGACTTACGAACTTTGCACTGCATGTTGTCGCGCCCGTTGTCCTTCGTAAACTGCTCGCAATACGCGATTAAGCTTTTCGCTATGCCGCGCCCTTGCTTGTTCGGCAGCACCGATAAACGCGAAAAGTAGCCAAATGCCTCGGTCAGCTTGCACTTGACGATGCCGACTAATGCGCCGTCCTCGTATGCCCCCAAAATATGTATGCCTTTCGCTAGCTCCTGCTCGAACGTCTCGATCGTTTCCTCTAATGCACTCGACGGCTGAGCATCTGTTTTGTAGCGTTCGAACGCCGCGTGCATCACAGCGAGCGCTTCAGTTATGTTTGTAATAGGTTGAATCATGTGAATGCCTCCTTTCGTTCATTATAAAAGAAAAGATGCGACTTTATTGTAAAAAATATTCGAAGTTTTTTATTTTTATGCGTAAAATCGTTCATAAATGGAAAATACACACGATTCGGAATTTATATACAAAATTTAGATACATTAACAAAATCAGCATAAATTCAAGTATACTGAACTAAGAAGACGATAACTTATCGAATTCACATACTGTCGATCGCAGTGTATTACATATTACCTTTATTCTATACGGTAATATAAGGTGAAAAAGATAAATATACATACACCTATTCAAAGGAGAAGATTTTTATGTCAACATTCAAAAAACGTAGCGGATTTTTAGCATTCGCGCTTGCTACATCTTTAAGCTTCACAGCAATTGCGCCAATCCAACCAACAGAAGCAAGCACCCAAACAGCACAAGTAAAATTATTTACAGATATTCCTGAAAAGCACGTGTACGCCAATGAAATTTACACAATGCGTGGCAAAAACATCATTAACGGCTATGAAGACAACACATTCCGTCCAAACGAAACCATTACACGTAAGCATGCCGCTGCACTTATTTACCGTGCTGTACAATCGGAAAAATTAACAGCATCACAAGCAACAGAAACGTTTAAAAAACCCGCAGACGTTGCAGAAAATAATCAATATTACAACGCAATCAAATACTTAATGGAACGCGATTTATTAAATGTTGATGACAAAAACAACATTAACTTAAATGCAGCGTTAACACGCGGCGAAATGGCAAACATTTTAGCAACCGTATTTGACCTCGAACACAAATCAACGTACACATTTACAGACACAGTCGGCACAGCATACGATACAGCCGTACAAAAGCTGTACGCAAACGGCATCACAACAGGTTACGATGACAACACGTTCAAACCTAACAACACATTAACACGTGCGCACTACACCGTATTCATGCACCGTGCATTAAATGTTGATGACAACTACGAAGCAAAACCAATCGACGACGTACCCAATACAAATAGCAATACGGATTCAGATGACACATCAGCAATCATCGAGCAACCAGTGGAGCAAAAACCAGTAGAACAAGCACCACCAAAAGAAATGGTCAACACAGAACCCGTTAAAATTGGACACCAACTCTATGTACCGGCAAATCACGTAAATGTGGATACATCAAAACACAACCCAACGTTTACGAAAACAGTCAATTTAATAAAATCAGGGGAAATGAAACCAACAACGAATACGAAAAACTTAGACATCCAACCCGTTGATTTAACACACCCAACACTCGGTTTACCAGAAGCCTACGTGGACGCAACACAAATCACGGCAAAAATCAAATCACATAACATCTCAACAGCGCAACAAAACAAAAACCGTGAAACCGCAATGAAAATTCACAAAGACCGTAAATTCAGCGTAGAAGCAACAGGTCGATTAGTACCATCATCAAATGCACCAATTGCCACAAATGTACAACGTAAAGCCGGCGACGTGGGTATATCCGTAGACCAATACGTCGCATCATACAAATATGTACTCAACACAGGAAACCTATACGACGGTGGCACATACGTATTATACATTCATAACAATGCCATCAAACTTGTAGCCAACACACCAATGAATCTGAATTTCGTACTGTATGACCCAACAAAATAAGTAAACAAAACGCAAACCATTGCCACTAACTGCACTATTCAATACTTAAACGCTTCACATACAAGCATACGAAAAGCCGATTCCAGTGACGCGAATCGGCTTTTCTCCTATAAATCTTTCTTCATAATGTAATCCAACTGCTCCTCATTGCCAAATACGAACTTATGCGTACCAATTTTGACGAAGCCGTGCTTTTCATAAAATTGCAGCGCGTGTTCATTTTTCTCCCACACGCCGAGCCATACATACTCCTTGCCGCGCTCGTTAGCAATGCGAATCGCCTCGTTCATTAAATATGTCCCTATCCCTTTGCCTTGAAAATCGATCGACACGTAAATTCGCTCAATTTCGAGGGAATGCTCGTCAAACACATCTGTTTGCGCAAGCTCCTCATTTAGCTTCAAATAACCTGCTAGCACATCATCGGCGTACACAAAATAAAATGACGAATCCGCATTGCTCAGCTCTGTGCGTACTTTGTCGATGCTAAATGCTTTATGTACATACGCGTCCATATCCTCTTTTGTATTCAAATGAGCAAACGTATGAACAAATGTGCGCTCTGCAAAATCCCGAACAGTTTCAGCATCGAGCAGCGTGCACGGTCTACATATTAGCTTCATCCTCTCACGCTCCTTTCTCTCAATAATCATTATATTCCATCAATTGCACGTAAATTCCTTCAAAACAAAAAAGCAGCTAGCGGAAAAAATGCACTAGCTGCCACGTTGTTTATAATTTTACGAGCATGACACCGACAAGCATGACAGCGAGCGCACATACCTTTTGCCACGAAACAGGCTTTTTCATCGCACCGAGTAACCCGAAATGCTCAATGATCGCACTACCGAGCAGCTGCCCAAATAGCGCAAACACAACGACTTGCCCTGCCCCAATTTTTGGTACAGCAAACGCCATGCCAAACACGTAAAACGCACCGAGCAAGCCACCTGTCCACATCCATGCGTAGCGCGGTCCTGCCTGCAATGCAACGCGCACATTCGCAAACGGCGCTTTCGTCACAAGCACGAGTACAATTAATAAAAATGTGCCGACTAAAAAGGAGATCGTCGCCGCCGTCACAGCTGAGCTAAGCATACTACCTAAATGTCCGTTCACCGTTGCCTGCACCGCACTCATCATGCCCGCTACCACACCGACCACTTTCCAAATAAATGGCGCCTCGCTTTTTGTACGCATTGCCGCAAACACTAAATTGGTTACGACGATGACACCGCATACGACAAGCACAAGCCCGATTGCTTTCGATACCGTCATCGGATTGAGCGGCGCATATAGCCAACCGAATTGGTCAATAAGCGCACTCATCACGAGCTGCCCTAAAATAGGCAACACCGCCGTTTGCACGCCACCGATTTTTTTAAATAGCACGATGTTGACCGTTAAAAACGTCAGCCCGAGCAGTCCGCCTGCAAACGTCCAAAGCGGCAATTGCACGAGCGCACTCGGCAACAACAATCCAAGCTCCCCGCGCCACGCTGTTAATACGAGCAACGCCACCGTCCCAATCGCAAATGACAAAAGTGACGTTAAAAACGGCGACTGCACGAACGATCGCAGCCGTGCATTCACCGCCGACTGGAGCGATACCGCCACACCAAATAAAACCGTTAAAATTGCCACACGCAACCCTTCTTCTCGTTGAATTTCGTTTCCATCAGTTTATCATACTATGAAGATAATCGGTTCACCATCGTACACATATTAACTCTGTTTGAAACATAACGAGAAAAGGAATAAGAACCGCGGCACCTTATTAACGACTGTACTTAAGTAAGAAAAAATGCTTCTTCAAATCGAGGCAGATTCACAATAATGAACCGAAAAATATAAATAAAGGAATTTATTTGGTTCATCACCATAAGTCGGGGATGACAAAATCAATGCCCTGTTTCCAATCGTAATCGAAGGAAAAGATGGTCATCGTTTCGATAACCAAATCCACGTCTTTTGATGAGTTTGATTTTATTATTTGTACCTTCCATGA
>JAXJTE010000231.1:0-83981 GCA_036309765.1 Caryophanon sp.
CAACAGGTTTGCTCGCACATCCTTTTTTACGTTAATTCAATATCGGCTGAGTAAATGCCGCGCACCTCACCGGAATCAAGCTGAAGCTGCAATACGCCATCATCTGTAATGCCAATTGCTATACCTTCTCTCACTTCGCGTAACGTCGTCGCACGAATGCGCTTGCCAATCGTTCCAGAAGCTTCCTCCCATAACGTTTTTAAGCGCGAGAAGCCGTGCTTAACGTATAGCTGCGTGTAGTTTTCTAAATAGCTACAAATCATCGAGACAAGCTCAGCGCGGTCAACGGTATGTCCTAGCTCAACCGCAAGCGACGTCGCAATCGATTGCAGTTCATCTGGAAAATCGGTCATCGCTTGATTCATGTTAATGCCAATGCCAACAAGCAGCGCATTGACACGATCCGATTCCGCAAGCATTTCCGTTAAAATACCGGTCGTCTTTTTGCCTCCAATTAAAATGTCATTTGGCCATTTAATGACCGGCTCAAGCGACGGATACAATGCTTTCATCGCATTTACGACCGCAACAGCCGCAACGAGCGTAAACTGCGGTGCTTGGTGCGGCGGAATGTCTGGACGTAGCACGACGGTCATCCAAATACCTTTTCCTGCTGTCGTTTCCCACGGACGCTCCATACGACCACGACCTGCTGTTTGCGACTCTGCAATGACAATCGTGCCATGTGGAGTGTTTGCCTTCACGAGCTCACTCGCAACGGTTTGTGTCGACGTTACTTCCTTTTCATACACAATCGTGCGCCCGATGTCTTTCGTTTGTAAATGCGGCTCAATATGCGCAGCGTCGACGAAATCGCTGTCGCCGTCTAAACGATAGCCTTTCGTTTTTGCTGATGCGATGTTGTAACCGTCTTGCTCAAGCGATTGAATTGCCTTCCAAATTGCTGTGCGCGATACGTCACAAAGTGTAGCAAGCTGTGCGCCTGAAATATAGTCATCTTTTTTTGCCTGTAGTAGCGCCTGTAATACGCGCTCTTTCGTTGATCCATTCACGCATAAACCAGTCCTTTATTTGTTGTGCGTCGTTTTGTACGTCGCCTGTTACAACCGCCTGTAAAATCGCAGCGAGCGCATCCTTTAGCCACGGACCTCGCTTTTCATCATGCCACGCCATAACGTGCTGTCCGTTTACCGCAAGCTCGTCCTTCGTTTGAATCGGCAAGCTCGCCTTTTTCGCTTGTACCGCTTCGATGCTCTCTGTCGGTAAACTTTGACACGTACGAATGTGCTGTGCTGCTTGTAACACGTCAATTGAAGCGTGGAAGTAATCCATCGTCTGCCAATCGTCGTTCGTCGCGAGTGCAAGCACCTGTGCGATAAACTGCTTCTCTTTATTCGCTAAACGATACGCACGCGCCATTTCAGCCGCATCAAGCTGTGACACGTACGCAAAATACGCCCAGCCGACTTGTACGTCTTCAATATGCACATGTTGCCACTGCGCTTCGTCAAACGTGCCTGCAACGTAATCGCTTAATCGGGTTTGTCGCATCGCCGCAATACCTCGCGCAACAAACGGGCTAACGAACAGCTTATTTAACTCCATTTGCACGCGCTCAACTGCAATTTGCTCGATTAACTGTGCATGTTCAGCAATGGCCGCTTCCGTTTGCGCTTCAATCACAAAGCCGAGCTGCCCAACAAAGCGCCCCGCACGAAGCATACGCAGTGCGTCCTCAAAAAAGCGCTCGCTCGCATTGCCGACTGCGCGAATGACACCCGCTTGTAAATCCGCTTCGCCGCCGTAATAATCGACAAGCTCACCGTTTGCACGCATCGCTAACGCATTCATCGTAAAGTCTCGGCGCTGCAAGTCGTCACGCAAATTACGCACGAACTGCACGCCGTCTGGTCGACGATGATCGCTGTACGCAAGCTCGGTGCGATACGTCGTCACCTCAATGCCAATACCATCCACGAGTACAAGCACTGTCCCATGCTCAATGCCGACGTCTACTGTTTTTGGAAACAACGCCTTCACTTCCTCAGGTAGCGCGGCCGTTGCGACATCGACATCGTGAAACGGACGACCAAGCAGCATGTCGCGCACCGCACCGCCAACAAGCACCGCCTCATAGCCCGCTTCCTCTAGTTTGTGCATGACGTGTTTTGCTATTTGCATTTGCTCATTCATGAAACTTCGCTACTTTCTCATATAATGCCTCGTACTGTGCGACGATTGAGCTTGAGCTAAAGCGCAACTGCACCGCTTCCTTTGATGCCTCTTTAAACTGTGCAAGCGTTGGTGCGTCTTGTAATAGCTGTACAATTTGCGCCGCCGCACCGTCTATATCGCCTTCTTCGACGATGTAGCCTGTTTTGCCATGCTCAATCACTTCAGGAATGCCACCGACGTTCGTGCCGATGCCTGGTACACCGCACGCCATCGCTTCAAGTAACACTAAGCCAAACGATTCCTTCGACGACATCAGAAGCATAACATCACTAATCGAATACAGCTCCGCCACGTTTTCTTGTCGCCCTAAAAACAGCACATCGTCTTTGTATGGTGAATCTTTTACAAGCTGCGTAATGCGGTTCATTTCCGGGCCGTCGCCAACGAGTAATAGCTTCGTACGCATTTCGCTACGCACGCGGAAAAACGTCTCGACAATATGATCGACGTTTTTAATTTTGCGGAAGTTTGATACGTGAATGAGCACCTTCTCATCGTCTGCAATGCCGAAATGCTTCTTTAAATGGTCGACTTGCTGAGGTGCATATACGCGCTCATCGACAAAGTTATACACCGTCTCAATCGATTTTTTCGTATCAATAAGCTCATACGTTTGCTCCTTCAGTGCACTAGACACTGCCGTCACAATATCTGATGCTTCAATGCCGTATTTAATCGGCTGAATCATCGACGCGTCCTGCCCAAGCACTGTAATGTCCGTACCGTGCAGCGTCGTTACAATGCCAAAATCCACGTCGCTCATACTGCGAGCAAGGGCGGCACATACCGCATGTGGAATCGCATAATGCACATGCATGACGTTTAGCTTTTGCTCCTTCACGACTTCCGCAATTTTGCTTGCGAGTGCAATGTCGTACGGCGGATATTGAAACACCGAATATTGATTCACATCGACTTCGTGGAAGAAAATGTTCGGATACATGCGATTTAAGCGAAACGGCATGCTCGACGTAATGAAATGAATTTCATGTCCACGCTCTGCTAGTAGCTTCCCAAGTTCCGTTGCAAGTACACCTGACCCGCCGACTGTTGGGTAGCACGTAATGCCAATTTTTAATTTCGTCATACTAGCCCTTCTTTCTTAGCGGCGCTCCTGTAGTAAACGCCAATCGATAAAGCCTTCTTGTAGCCCTTTTAATAACACTTCAGCCGTTCCCATATTCGTCGCAAGCGGCACGTTATACACGTCGCATAAACGAATGAGCGCCGTTACGTCTGGCTCATGCGGCTGTGCTGTAAGCGGGTCGCGGAAGAAAATGACCATATCCATCTCGTTCATCGCAATCATCGCACCAATTTGTTGGTCACCACCGAGTGGACCTGAGCTAAAGCGGTGAATCGATAAACCCGTTGCTTCCATAACACGTAAACCTGTTGTCCCTGTAGCATATAGCTCATGCTGTTTTAAAATTTCTGTATACGCAATCGCAAATTCGACTAAATTATCCTTTTTACGATCATGTGCAATTAATGCTATTTTCATTCCAAATCATCCTTTTTCAACAAGTACGCCCTTTCTAGTAATAGAAAGAGCGCAGTCGTTTAAATAATATTTTCTAAGCCGTACACAAGCGTTTCCATTTGCATCACTTCCTGCACGCAAAATGCGATGCCTGACATAAACGAGCCGCGGTTTAACGAATCATGACGAATTGTTAACAGTTGCCCTTCGCCGCCAAATAATACTTGCTGATGCGCCACTAAACCTGGTAAGCGCACGCTATGAATGCGCATGCCATCAAAGTCCGCACCGCGCGCACCTGCGATTGTTTCCTTCTCATCTGGATGCCCTTGCCCTTTTGCTTCACGCACTTCTGCGATCATTTGTGCCGTTTTCACACCTGTTCCAGACGGTGCATCTAACTTTTGGTCATGATGCATTTCGATAATTTCAACGTCTGGTAAATATTTCGCCGCTTCTTTGGCGAACTTCATCATTAAAATCGCACCGATTGCAAAGTTTGGCGCAATGATTGCCCCGATTTTTTTATGTGCTGCAAGCGCCGTTAATTCCGCAAGTTGCTCGTCCGTAAAGCCTGTCGTACCGATTACTGGACGCACGCCAAGTTGAAGTGCCTCCTTCGTATGTTTGTATACGAAGTGTGGGTTCGTTAAATCCACTAATACGTCTGGCTTCGTTTGTGCAACCATGTCTGCCATATCCGTAAATACTGGCACGTTATAGCTCGCTGGGAATAAGCCTGTATCCGCAAGCGTCGCCCCAATGTCTTTATAATCTAATGCTGCGACAAGCTCCATCGCCTCATGTTTCATTACTGTGTGAACAGCCTCTGTCCCCATTTTACCACGCGCACCTGCAATTGCTACTCGAATCACGTTCAATCTCTTCCTTTCCGTTGTTGCTTTATGTATGTAGCGAAAATTGTTTCACTCTTTCTCCATCGTATCGAATGAGCATAGTGGTTGTCAAAGGAATAAAGAGCATGATACGGTGAATTTACGACATCTATTCATTCATATGTTTATAATTTATTATCATTCATGTAACATGTGCGGTTATCTTTTATATGAAGCAGTTGCAAAACATCATGGCAGTTGGGAGCGCCGCGGCGAGACTCCTTAGGGAACAGCGTGAGACTTGAGACCCCGCAGATGCGAGGTACGAGTATCGAGGAGGCTCAAGCCACGCCCCAGGAAAGCAAGCCGCATGGAGCGAACAACGACGTTCAACTAGCAATGCAATCCATCTTAAGAAATGAGGTACGTCCATGCTCAAACTGATCAAATGGCAAAATGTACTCGGCATTTTAATTGGCTCGGCGATTTTCGCGTTCGGCTTCGTGCATTTCAACATCGCACACGAGCTAAGCGAAGGCGGCTTCACCGGCATTACGTTAATTTTACTGTTTACGCTCGGCTGGGACCCGGCACTGATGAACATTTTGCTCAACATTCCGGTCTTTTTCATCGGTTATAAATTGCTCGGCAAACGGTCATTCATTTATACGCTCATCGGCACGGTGTCGTTCTCCGTATTTTTATCTGTTTTTCAGCGCTACTCGTTTACGTTTCAACTGCATGACGATATGCTGCTCGTATCATTATTTGCCGGCGTGTTTATCGGCGTCGGGCTCGGCATCATTTTCCGCTTCGGTGGCACAACAGGCGGCGTTGACATACTCGCACGGCTGACGCACAAATATTTCGGCTGGAGCATGGGCAAGACAATGTTCGCGTTTGATGCGCTCATTATTTTACTGTCATGGGTAACGTTTTTAGATGCGCGGTCGATGATGTATACGCTCGTTGCAGTGTACGTCGGTGGGCATGTCGTCGATGTCGTGCAAGACGGGCAATATGCGGCGCGTGGTGTGTTCATCATTTCACCGAAGCATGAAGAAATTGCGGCACGTATTACGACGCATATGGAGCGCGGCGTAACGGTACTTAGCGGCAAAGGGTACTTCACGAAAGAAACGAAGGATATTTTATATTGCGTCGTACCAAAAAACGAAACGGTGCGCATTAAAACGATTATTGAGCTCATCGATCCGCATGCGTTCGTGTCGATTAGCGAAGTGCGCGACGTCTCTGGTGAAGGCTTTACGCTCGATGACCAAAAGCGTCCGCTGCATTAAAAAAGGTGGAGCCGCCCAAACTTCGGGTAGCTCCACCTGTTCATTGTCATTAATCGTCGCTGCTTGTCATACCTGTATACACTAAAATTAAACGAACAAGCTCCATCACCGCAACAGCAGCTGCTGCTACGTACGTCATCGCCGCTGCGTTTAACACTTTACGCGCTTGTGGGTATTCCTCGTTATTAATGATGCCCATCGAATCAATTTGTTTCATCGCTCGACTTGATGCATCAAATTCAACTGGCAATGTTACGAGTTGGAACGCAACCCCAGCCGCCATTAATACAATACCTAATAATAATAAGTTTGACATACTTGCTAGCATACCAATTAAAATAAAAATCCATGATGCGTTTGACGAAATGTTTGCGACTGGCACTAACTTTGAGCGAATCGCTAACATCGTGTAACTTTCCGCGTGCTGCATTGCATGACCTACTTCATGCGCCGCTACAGCTGTGCCGGCAACCGACGTACCGAAATAGTTTGATTCTGATAATGCAACCGTTTTCGTCGCTGGGTTGTAGTGATCTGATAAATATCCTTCTGTTGGTACGACACGCACATCGTATAAACCGTTTGCGTCAAGCATTTCACGCGCTACTTGCTCACCTGTTTTACCAGACGTTGAGTACACTTGTGCATACTTTTTGTACGTGCTTTTTACTTTCCACTGTGCATACAATGGCAAAATTAAAATGAGTAAAAAGTAAACAATAAACATCAATTGACTTCCTTCCTTTCTTTTAGCATTCGCTAATACGTGGCAAAAGCGTAACGTTTCACCTTCGATAACACTATTTTATCTATTTTCGCGCATATGGGCAAATAATCCGCGTTGCTTACTGACGTATAGTGCAAAAACAATACAGCTAATCGACAACCAGAACGTGAAGTATCCAATTTCGTTCGCATATTGCGCAATCGACGGATACGATGGCATTTGCCCAAACACGTAATCGATGACGTCATTGTGCAACGTCCAAATCGCAGCTGCAATAACGGCGATAAAGCCAAAATTGTACTTCGGAATGTATAGCACTGCCTGTAATGCCATCGCAAAATGTGACGCAACGAGCATCCACCCTTGCGCACTTAACGTTCCGCGCTCATACCACGTCAGCATATTCATGACGTCCGCCCATAAGCCGTATTTAATGAGCGTAATGAATGCGAGTACCTCCATTAATCTGTAATTTGTGCCGCGCAGCCAGCCGATAATGACGATGCAAAAAAATAACGATGCAGTCGGACTATCCGGTACAAATATGTAAAAAATCGGCTCCGTTCGTGACAGCTGTGCGCCGTACCAAATGTAGCCGTATATCGTTCCTGCCGCATTGACGATGAGCAGCAACCATAAAAACGTGCGATGCGATAGCACGTACCAAAGACGCATCCATAATTCTCGCACAAAATCCTCTCCTTTCTACTGTTACACAGTGTACATCATCACCGAAAATAAAAAAAGCTGTGCGATTCATTCATCGCACAGCTCATCATCCGTTCTCATTCGTATTGCTTATTCTTCCTTCAAGCGGGCGATAAAATCCGCGACAACTTGAAGCTCCTCATCCGTACCAGCCCATTGACCTGCTGGCATCGTACCGCGACCATTCGTAATGACGTCCGCTACTTCCTCCGCCGTCAGCTCATTGCCAACGAGTGGAGGTGCTGCACCGCCGCCTGCTAAATCACCGCCATGACACGCAATGCACGACGCACCTTGCGCACCGGACAGTAAAACAAAGCCTTCAGCCGTTTCATCAATTTCAATATTTACTTCTTGTTTAATTTCACCTTGTGCTTTCGCTGCTTCCCAGTCGTGGTTCACAACCGATTCCCACGTTAAATATACCATCGATGCAAGCGCCAGTAACATGAACGCAGTCGGCAATGGACGCTTAAATGGACTGCGCTCCTTCGTTGTATCTAAAAACGGTGCAAGCGCTAATGCACCAAACGCAAGCCCCGGAACGACGATTGCGCCGATAATATTATACGGACCTGATGCATACGTATACTTCAGTAGCTGATACAGCTGTAGGAAGTACCAGTCTGGCAGTGGAATGTATGCGGTGTTCGTTGGATCAGCTTGTCCTTCAAGTGGTGATGGGTGCGCGACCGTTAACAGTAAATAACCGATTAAAAATACAGCGCCGACCATCCATTCCTTTAATAAAAAGTCAGGCCAAAACGCTTCGGTGCGCCCTGGATATTCGGAATAATCTTTCGGTTTATTTGGCATGCGATTGTTCGCTTTAATGCGTGAATCGCCGACAAATTTCATCCCTTTTCCACGATGCATAAAGTTCCCCCTCCTTCATTATTCGCTCGCAATGTTCATTACAATGGTCCTGAAATCCCTTGGCGTCGAATCATGACAAAATGTAGTGCGAGTAACGCGAATAACGCAGCGGGTAAGAAAAATACGTGAATGGCATAAAAGCGCGTTAATGTTTGCGCCCCTAAAATCGTTGCGTCACCAGCTAATAATGTTTTAATGAGTCCACCAACAAACGGTACAGAAGCCGCAATTTCGATTCCTACCTTCGTGGCAAATAATGCTTTCATATCCCATGGCAATAAGTAACCTGTAAAGCCTAAGCCGAGCATTACACCAAAAATCCCTACTCCAACGAGCCAGTTTAACTCACGCGGTTTTTTATACGAGCCGGTAAAGAATACTCGCAGCGTATGCAAAAACATCATGACGATTACTAACGACGCACCCCAGTGATGCATGCCGCGCACAATTTCACCGAACGCGACTTCGTTTTGTAAGTAATACACTGACTCCCATGCGTTTTCAATATCTTGCACGTAATACATCGTTAAAAACATGCCGGATAAAATTTGAATGACTGTAATGAAAAATGTTAGCCCTCCAAAGCAGTAAACAAACGCAGAAAAATGATGGGCAGGGTTTACGTGCTCTGGTACTTCATGGTCGGCAATATCTCGCCAAATCGGCGTAATATCAAGGCGTTCATCAACCCAATCGTAAAGTTTATTTAGCACTGATGTCTCCCCCTAACAATTATTAAACTAATTCGTTCGCAATTGTTTTACCAATCATCACAAAGCCATCTTTTTCAGATACTTCATATTGATCGAGTGGACCAAGCGGCGGCGTCCTTGCAATATTTTTGCCGTTTTTCTCATAGCGCCCTAAATGGCACGGACAGAAAAATTGCTCCGGTTGTGCGGGGTCGCCTCCCCAGTTAACGGTACAGCCTAAATGTTTACAAACCGGTGAAAGCGCCACGACTTTATCGCCCTCTTTATATACCCACGCAGAATTGGTTACATCCGATGTGTACCAGCCGTCAACTTGCTCAAACGAGAAATCGACACGTACAGGCTGCTCCGTTAAGTCACTTACTTTTTGCGCGGTCGCAATAAAGTCCCCGCTATCTTTCTTTTGTAAAATAGGATCAACCGCAAAACGCACCATCGGCATAAGCACACTCGCTGCCATAAAGCCTCCAACGCCGGTCAATGTGTAGCCGAGAAATTGTCGTCGTGAAACTGGATTTTTACTCATCCTTTTCCCCCCTCCAACTAAAACGTCACACTGTCACAATAATAGCAATACTACGACAATTCTATGATATATCATTAAATATTCTCGGTCAATACATGAAAATCCTATTTTATGAAATTAAGGGACATTCTATAAGTGGTTACACATGACTCCATTCGGTAATCATCTGTGGCACGATTTGCTTAAATTGCTCTTCTAAAATACTACTGCGTATATTATCATCCATTGATTCAAGTGGAATGGCAGGCATCCATATGATTGAATGACCCTCGCCCAAATTACGCCAACACACATCCGATGTCATATAGAAAACATGCTTAAAGCCTGCATTTTCAAGCTCGCTATGTACATTTTGAATAAGCTCTTTACTGCGCAGTAACGTCGTGTAACAAACAGGTGGCAGCAACACGACGCGCCCTTTAAATTGTTGTTCAATATAATTTGTAAGTGCGAATAAATAGTTCGCCGCAGCGCTCGATTGCAGCAAATTTGGCACCGAAAAATCTAAATGCACGAGCGGTACAATTGCCGTGTCGATAAAATCTTTTTGTTGTTGAAAAATAGTCATATCATGTACGTTGAACTTCACGTTCGTCACCTTCTTTTAATTTTTTTATTCCTGCTTGCAACATACAAAAAGCGAAATAACGGCATGCCAATTATTTCGCTTTTTTGTTACAACGCTCGTATTTTTTTTAGTAGTTGAGATAGTTCAATAAAGCGGTTCTTATCGCCGCGGTCGAGCGCCTCATCAATTTCAACGAGCAGCTTCTCCTCTTGAAAATGATGCAAGCTTTCATTGACGAGCTGCTCTGCGACGATGCGGTCGTGTTGATTACTTTGTCGAGATTGCGGCATGTACGGATTTTCCTCAAGCACCGCTAAATACTCTGTACTCGGCGGTACGTTTTGGAAATTGAGCTGAATGTAAATTGCCTCGTCATCATGCAAACGCAAGTCATGAAAAGATTTCTCCGCATCAGACGTCATAATATTGCCTTTATAAAAACGAAACGGAATGCCTGGCGTGTCTGTTGTCGACATGACCATAGCACGCGGACAATAATGCGCCTCGTCCGTAAAGTGCACGCGCTCTAAAATCGCTTCATCACTTAACAAATAATTCAAAATCCAAACACATTCGCGGCGCTTTAATTGATGATTGCGTAAAAACCATTCTACAAATACTCGTTTTTCATCGACGGATACAAATGATGTCAAATACGTAGCCCCCTTTTAATCAAGACTTAATTGTAAATCGTTGTAGCGGTCTTCTGATGGATCAAGTGCGATAAGCTCTGTCACAACGCGCTTCGCATCATCACGACGCCCTTCCTCTAATAAGAAGTACGCATACTCCTCTAAGAAGCCCACATCCTCTGCATGGTCGCGGTATGCCTCGTCGTAATACGCTGCTGCCTCTTTATATTGCTCTAAATTCACGTACGCCTTTGCAACGAACGGATAAAGCGTCGTCCAGTCAAAATCGTTGCGGTTTAAATCTTCATACAACGCAATGACTTCCTCGTCGCGCTCTTGCTGTGCATAAAGCGACATGAGTACAAGCGCCGCCTCCATATATTCTGGATCAAGCGCCAGTGCTTGCTGTAAATGGTCTTCCGCCTGCTGTGGCAAGCTGTTTTTTAGCGCCATTTTCCCAGCGTATAAGAAGAGTGATTTATCGTACTCATCGCGTGCAATGCCTTCTAAAATCGCTGTGTACGCCTTGTCATTTTGCTCCTGCATGCCGTAACTTTGCGCAAGCAGTAAATACGCTGAGAAGTAATCAGGGTCAAGCTCCTTTAAATCTTCCAGCTGCAAAATTGCTGTGTCGTACTTTTCAATTTGGAACGCCGCGTACGCCGAGCCAAATAGTAAATCGGCTGTTACGTCGTCCTCTAGTGCTTTCATGTAATAATCAAGTGCTGTTTCATACGCTGCGCCTGCTCGGTACACTTCTGCTAAACGCGCCGCTAAGTTCACACCAGCAAATTCATGCTGCTGTGCATATAGCTCCTCATATAAACGCGCTGCTTCTGTAAAGCGCCCAATTTCAACAAGTAGCTCCGCCTTCGCAAAATGCAGTAGCGGCTCTTCTGGCAATAGCTCAAGTGCATCGTTTAAACGCTGCTCTGCTACTTCATACAGCCCTTGCATTTGATAAAAGTCAGCAAGTACGAGCAATGCTTGCGGATATTCTGGCTCGTCATCTCGCACGTCCATTAATAGCTCAAGCGCCGAATCCTCGTCCCCTAGTTCCATTTGCACTTGCGCACGGTCAATTTTCAACTGCGCTTCTTCTGGAAATAAATATTGTAAATGCTCAAACACACGGTCTGCTTGTGCGATAAAACCGAGCTGCACACAACCTTCCGCAAATGCGTACTGCACATCGGGTGTACCTTGCACTAAAAATGAATCAAGCTGCGCGTCCACCGCTGCTAAATCGCCTTGCTGTAATGCTTCAAAAATCGTTTCTTCCAAATTCGTTCACCTTACTTTTCGTTAGTCATGTATTCATGCTACATGACAAAATCGTATATGACAAGAAAAACACCTAGAATTGAAGCAATGTCTAGGTGTTTTCGTCGTTATTTATTTCAGTACCGCGTCCACATGCTCAAAGAACGTCGGGTACGATACCGCGATACACTCTGCGTCGTCAATTTCAACGGCACCATCTGTAATCAGTGCCGCTACTGCTGCCATCATACCAATGCGGTGATCGCCGTATGTACGCAGCTTGCCGCCGTGTAAACGCGTTGGCCCTTCAATAATCATGCCATCATCCGTCGCTTCGATGTTTGCACCTAATTTTTTCAGCTCATCGACAACCGCTGTAATACGGTCTGTCTCTTTCACTTTTAGCTCTTCTGCATCACGAATGATCGTTTTGCCGTTTGCTTGTGTCGCAAGTAACGCTAAAATCGGCACTTCATCGATTAACGTCGGAATCAGTGCGCCTTCAATCGTCGTCGCCTGTAGCTGTGACGTACGGATTGTAAGCGTCGCTGTTGGCTCTGCTGCTTCTCCGTCGCTTTTCACCTCTAAGTTTGCGCCCATTTGCTGTAAAACGTCGATAATGCCTGCACGCGTTTCGTTCACGCCGACATTTTCCAATACGATTTCAGACTTCGGTGCAATTGCGCCTGCTACTAAGAAGAACGCCGCTGACGAAATGTCGCCTGGTACATTTACATGTGTTGCTGCTAGCTTTTGTCCACCTTCAAACGATACGACACCGTCTACAACGTCCACTTTCGCACCGAATTGGCGTAACATGCGCTCTGTATGGTCGCGTGATACTTCTTTCTCACGCACAATCGTCGTACCGTTCGCGCGTAAGCCTGCTAGTAAAATAGCCGATTTCACTTGTGCCGACGCAACTGGCATCGTGTAATCCATCGCCTCAAGCTGCGACCCTTGAATGGCAAGCGGTGTACATTGTCCATTTTCACGTCCTGCAATTTGTGCGCCCATTTGACGAAGTGGGTCCGCTACACGACGCATCGGACGCTTGCCAATCGATGCATCACCTGTCATGACTGTATGTAAATTTGTACCTGAAAGCAGACCCATCATAAGGCGCGTCGTCGTACCAGAGTTACCTGTATATAGCACTTCCTTTGGCTCTTCCCACGCATCGATTCCTTTACTGTTAACCGTTACGTTCGTGCCGTCTACTTGAATGTCGACGCCTAACTTTTTGAAGCAGTCGATTGTGCTTAAGCAGTCCTCTCCCAGTAAAAATCCTGATACCGTCGTTGTACCTTCTGCAATGGCACCTAACATAATTGAACGGTGGGAAATTGATTTGTCGCCTGGTACCGTTAATGTGCCTTTTAACGATGGTTGTTTGTAATCCATTACTTTTTTCGTCATATGCTCACCTCAAATGTATTTAAATAGCATTGTCTATTCATGTTTGGCAGCTGCTCTCCGCATCGAGGCAGGCTTTCCGCGGGCGTGGCACGAGCCTTTCGTGTCACGCTCACGCTTTTCCCGCTGGAGTCCGCCTCTCGCTCCGAGCAGCCTTCTATTTTTATTTAAAAGGAAGGCGCCCGGACGGTAATCGCGGACGCCTCTTATTATGCAATATGTGTTTCAAACTTCGCGCGTGTTTCAATGCACGTTTGCGCACGTAAGCGGTCTTCCTCCGTTTGGAAGCTAATAACTAAAATACCGTATACGTCCTCGCGTGCTTCGACAATGCGTAAGTTCGTAATCGAAATATTTTCGTCCGCAAGCAAGCCTGTAACAACCGAAATAACCCCTGGGTAATCGGGAATGTCCACTTGCAAGTCAAACGTCGAGAACAGTGCACCGCCACTAAACGGTAGTGAATCGCGCAGCTTTTTTGCATCGCCGAAATATGCTTCGACGTGCTGTGGAATGCCCGCTTGTAAAATGTCTTTTACGCGTTCCATTTCCTGCTGCCATTTCGTTAGTTGGTCTAAAATTTTATCGCGGTTTTGCATCGTAATGTCACGCCATAGCGACGGGTTAGAAGATGCGATGCGCGTCACATCACGGAAACCTCCTGCCGCAAGCAATTTCGCCATCGGATAATCCGCATCTTCTTGTTGCAGCTGATGCACAAGTGACGCTGAAATGATGTGTGGGAAATGGCTCACGACCGCCGTCATATGGTCATGCTCATCTGCTGACACTTCGACAATTTTACTATGCGTATAGCGCAGTAAACGTTTTAGCTCATCGACTGCCCAGCGATCTTGCTCGTCAAGCGCTGTTAAAATGTAGTACGCATTTTCAAATAAATGTGGCTTCGCTGCTGTCACACCGCTTTTATGCGAGCCTGCCATCGGGTGCCCACCGACTAGCGTAATGCCGCACTCACGCAGCATTTTCGCCGTTTCCATCACTGCCTGCTTCGTGCTGCCCGTATCTGTTACGATAACGCGTTCCTTTAAGTCCCACGTCGGTAACGTATTTAAATGCTCAACGGTAATGCTAACAGGTGTCGCAAAAACGATAACATCAGCCTGCTCCACCCCTTCTCGCACCGTTTTCACACCGTATTCAATCATGTTTATTTGCTTAGCGATTTTCATCGTCACTTCATCTACATCATAGCCAATAACACGTACGTCCGGAGCTTTTTGTAGCGCTAGTGCGACTGAGCCTCCAATTAAGCCTAGTCCGACAACAAGCACTGTTTTTGTCATGCAAAAACTCCTTGTTCTACAAGCACTTCCTCAAGCTTTTGTAAAAACTTCGCATTTTGTGCGTTCGTGCCAATCGTTACGCGAATGTAACCTGGTAAACCAAGTGCTGCTCCGCTTCGAATAATAAAGCCGCGCTTCATAAGCTCCTGGAATACAACGTTACTATCTGCTTTTACGTCAAATAAGATGAAGTTTGTTTCTGAGTGGAAGTAATGTAAGTTGTGCTTTTCACAAAACGCAACGTACTGCTTACGTCCTTCTTTGTTTAATTCTTTACATTGTGCAATAAATGCTTGGTCGCGAATCGCAATTTCAGCAACTTTATGGCTAAGCACTGTATTGTTAAACGGCGCGCGCACTGGGTCAAGCGTTGAAATAACTTCCGGCTGTGCAATACCATAGCCGACACGGAAACCTGCTAAGCCGTACGCTTTTGAGAACGTACGTAAAATGATGACGTTCGGGAATTGCTCAACATATGGTACTGCATTTTCGTGCTCTTCGTTGTCTACGTATTCATAGTACGCTTCGTCTAATACGACTAACACATCGCTTGGCACTTTCGATAAAAACGCTTTTAACGGCGCTGCTGGTACGATGCCGCCTGTTGGGTTGTTTGGTGAACAAATCCATACGATTGCTGTATTGTCATCAATTTGTGCAAGCATGCCGTCTAAATCGTGGTTGCCATCAACTAGTGGCACTTCACGCACTTCTGCGCCTTCAATTTGCGCATTGTGAGCATATTGAGAGAATGATGGTGTTGCCATTACTGTGTTTATGCCTGGTGCAAGTAAAGAACGCGTTAAGATGGCGATTAAATCGTCTGAGCCGTTACCGAAAATAAGTTGGTTTTCTTGTACGCCAACGAATTCTGCCACCGCTGTACGTAAGCTTTGTGCATAGCCGTCTGGATAAATTTCGTGGTGTGATTGGTCTTGTGCTAAAAATTGTTTTACTTTTGGTGAGAAGCCAAATGGGTTTTCATTTGACGCAAGCTTTACGACTTCATCTAAGCCGAACTCGCGCTGTACTTCTTCAACTGGTTTGCCTGGTTTATATGGCTGCATGCCTAAAATTTGTTGTTTCCATTTCATGACGGATAAACTCCTTACTTCGCCGCTAAGTCTGGGCGTAATTTAATGGCATCGTTTAAGTAAACGTGCGTAATGTCGCGCTGTGCGATTTTGGTTTCAACGTGTAACAGCACGCGAATGCAAAGAGGAAGTGCCCCTTCAACGTTCATTTCATGCATGCACATAATCGGCACATAATCCCAGCCGTCTAGCATGCGAACTGAGCGCGCTGGAAACGCTGACGTAATGTCTGGTGTTGTTGAAATAATAATCGATGCAATCTCGTCTGGCTTGACGTTATTTTTTTCCACAACTGCTTGTACGAGCTTCACCGTTTCATCCCATACTAATTGTGGCTCATCTTTTTCAATTGTAATAGCTCCACGCATTCCTCGAATCATCGTGATCCCTCCGCAATTAACTGGCGCAGTAAAACGTCTACTTCCTGACATTGTGCTACGTCTACTTTTTGTACGTAAGGCTCGCCAATTTTGCTTAGTAGCACAAATTGTAGCTCGCCGTATTCTGCTTTTTTATCTTTTTGCATATAGCTTAGTAACGTTTCAAAATCAAATTTCGCCACCGCGTCAAACGGATAGCGCTGCGATTGTGCATAGCGGTATACTGACATCGTTTGCTCGCGCGTCACGCCACCGTATTGCTCGCTTAGTAGTAAACAATAAATTAAACCAACCATGACACTCTCACCGTGCGATAAGTTGCCATAGCCGCTTGCCGCTTCGATTGCGTGACCGTATGTATGCCCTAAATTTAAATATTTACGCACTGATTGCTCCGTTTCGTCTTCTGCAACGATGTTCGCTTTTACTTGCGTCCCTTTTTGTAAGTGATGCGATAATTCCTCATCACTGTAATCGTAAATCGAACGGCTCATCAGTTCATTCAACCACGCCTCATCTGAAATGAGCGCATGTTTAATCACTTCTGTCATACCTGAGCGAATTTCTTGCTCCGGTAACGTCTTTAAAAATGCAATATCATACACAACTGCTTGTGGCTGATAAAACGCACCAATCATATTTTTGCCAAGCGGATGATTGATCGCCGTTTTGCCGCCGACTGCTGAATCGTGCGCTAAAATCGTTGTCGGCACTTGGATGAACGGAATGCCGCGCATAAATGTAGCCGCTACGAACCCTGATAAATCGCCTACTGCACCGCCACCGAACGCGATAATGAGCGATTTACGTGTTGCACGTTGCTGTAGTAAAAACGTTTGGCACGCGTTGTATTGGTCAAAGCTTTTACATGCCTCGCCACCTGGTAATACGTGTACTTCAAACGGCAATGGGAACGCAGCAGTGAACGTGTCACCCTGCGCCTTCCATACGTTTTCATCCGTTAAGACGAAAATACGGTCTGCTGTCGATGTAATCTGTTGTAATGAATCAAATGCTTCGCGTAAAAACGAATGCCCGAATAATACGTCGTACGCATGTGATGCTGTCGCTACTCGAATCATATTAGAACCCCTTCGTGTACGCACGTAGCTCCTCGATTTGTGCTTGGAGCTGTGGTAATTGATCTGCATGGAATTGCTCTAAAATCGCCTTTGCAATTTCAAATGAAATAACCGCTTCTGCTACGATTGACGCTGCTGGTACTGCACAAGCATCCGAACGCTCAACTGTCGCTTTAAATGGCTCTTTCGTTTCAATATCAATACTTTGAAGTGGCTTATAAAGTGTCGGAATTGGTTTCATGACACCGCGAACGACAAGTGGCATACCTGTTGTCATACCGCCTTCTAAGCCGCCTAAACGGTTCGTTGCGCGCGTATAGCCCTTTTCTTCATCCCATAAAATTTCATCATGTACTTCTGATCCTTTTTTACGTGCCATTTCAAAGCCAATGCCAAACTCAACACCTTTAAATGCGTTAATTGATAGCATCGCTTGTGCTAATTTCCCGTCTAATTTGCGGTCGTAATGCACATATGAACCGATGCCTGCTGGTAAGCCTTCTACGATGACTTCGACAACACCACCGATTGAGTCGCCTTCTTTTTTCGCTGAATCGATTGCTTCGACCATTTGTGCTGAAGCTTCTGGGTCTGCACAGTAGCACGCGTCCTCTTCAATAATCGCACGAATTTCGTCTGCTGATTTACCTTCAATGCTCGCCGTGTTCGCTTTAATGCCAACGATTTCTGTTACGTGTGCTACGACGTGAATGCCTAGCTCGCGCAGTAATGCTTTTGCGACTGAACCGACTGCTACACGAACTGTCGTTTCACGCGCACTTGAACGCTCTAACACGTTTCGTAAATCGCGGTGACCGTATTTCATGCCCCCTACTAAATCGGCATGCCCTGGACGTGGACGTGAGATTTGACGCTTAATTTCCTCTGGGTCAATATCTTCTGGTAATGGGTCTGCACCCATAATTTTCGTCCAATGCTTGAAATCATCATTTGTTACAACTAATGCTACAGGAGAACCTAATGTTTTTCCGTGACGCACGCCTGATGTAATATCAACAAGATCCTTCTCAATTTGCATACGACGACCGCGTCCGTGTCCACCTTGACGACGCTTTAAATCGTAGTTAATCATTTCTTTTGTAACCTCAAATTGAGCTGGTAATCCTTCAATAATGGCTGTTAATTGAGGTCCATGAGACTCTCCTGCTGTTAAGTAACGCATAAAACACTTTCTCCCTTCAACTCGCTAAAGTATGTATTATTCACTATATCATAGTTTCATCAAAAATCTACCCTGCAAATAAGGAAAAACACATACATTAATATGAATTTTCCGAATTTTAATTTACTCTGTTACTATATCACAATTTGCCGAATGAAAAAGACGCTTTTGCCGAAAGTTAGGCGAAAAGCGTCGGAAATTACATATTACAAACTATATTTTGCGATAGAAGAACGTATCCTCTACTTCAAAGCCATATCGTGCTGGGTTGAAAATTTGCTCGGTGCTACCGACGAACAAAATACCGCCTGAGCGTAGCGCTTTACTAAAGTTATGATAAATTTGATCCTTCGCTTCCTCAGTGAAGTAAATCATGACGTTACGACAAACGATTAAATCAAAGTTACTATCGTATGTATCCTTTAGTAAATTATGACGCTTAAATGTTACGGTACGTTTCACTTCATCTTTCACACGGTAAAATGAACCTTCCTGTGAAAAGTACTTCGATTTCACATCCGCCGGCACTTCTGCAAGTGAACGCTCTGGGTACACCGCATTTTTCGCCTTTTGAATGACATTTTCATCTAAATCCGTCGCTAGCACTTGCACTTGTGACATTGGAATGTGCTGTGATAACACCATCGCAAGTGAATACGGCTCCTCACCAGTTGAGCAAGCAGCACTCCAAATTTTTAAACGCTTGTTTTCAGCTAAAAGTTTTGGGAAAATTTTGTTTTGCAATACTTCCCAACGCTTCCCATTACGATAAAATTCTGACACGTTAATTGTCATGCGATCTAAAAATTCGTTCATTAAATCCCGGTCTGCTTCTACCGCACGTAAAAAATCGACGAAGCTTTTATAGCCTTTTTTTTCATATAAAGATGTTAAGCGTCGTTTCATTTGAGCCTCTTTGTAGAGCGCTAAGTCGATGCCTGTTTTACGCTTAATACCTTCTATAAACTGTTCATAATCAGACATGTACATCTTTCCTCTCTATGTTCGTATGTTAATTATAGCGGAAAGTGATATTAATGCATAGGACATTTCATCTACAACATCTATTCATTATCATACAAAAAAAGCACTTAAACGCCGAAACGTTTAAATGCCTACGATGCTAAATTATACTAAATCTGAACCGAACCATAAACCGATTTCGCGCTCTGCAGATGCAAGAGAGTCAGAACCGTGAATGATGTTGTGAGATAAAGTTGTAGCGAAGTCGCCACGGATTGTACCAGGATTTGAATCTTCTGGCTTTGTAGCACCCATCATTGTACGTGCTAATTTGATTACGTTTTCGCCTTCCCAAACCATTGCGAACACTGGTCCAGAAGTGATGAAATCTACTAATTCGCCGAAGAATGGACGCTCAGCATGCTCAGCGTAATGCTTTTCAGCTAACTCTTTTGAAGCTACCATTAATTTAGCGCCTTTTAATACAAAACCGCGACGCTCAAAGCGGTCTACGATATCACCGATTACTTGACGTTCTACGCCATCAGGTTTAACCATTAAGAAAGTTTTTTCGATTGCCATGTGTAATAACACTCCTTAGAATCTGTATAAAGGGATTTGTCCCCTACTTATCAATTCTACCAAAATGTGTTACGTGATTCAACAAAATGTTATGAAAGGCGCATTGTCGCTCTTTTCTGTCAACTTCAAAGCATTGCGCTAAACAAAAAAGCATGACACTCTAATGAAATTAGAAGTCACGCTTTCCGATAAATTGCGCAATATCACGAAGCTTTTTTTTCATTGGGTGCTTCGGTAATTGGTCAATTTCGTGTAATGCTTTTTGTAAGTAACGCTCGCTAATAGCCGATGCTTTGGCGATTGCCTCTGAATTGCGCACAAGTGTTAACATCGCTTGACGCTCTTGCTCTGTTAATTGACCTGTCTCAATTTGCTCCACATACGCCTTGATACGCGGGTCGTTTTGCATGTAAATGACGGGCAATGTAATGTTGCCGTTTAATAAATCACTACCTGCTGGCTTGCCTAGTTCTTTATCTGTTGCTGTAAAGTCTAAAATATCATCAATAATTTGATAGCTCATTCCGACAAAATAACCAAAACGCTTCAAATGCATCGCGTCTTTTTGTGACACACCTGCTGCGAGTGCCCCCATGTAACAGCTCGATTCAATTAAGAGCGCTGTTTTACGCTTAATGCGACGGAAATACGTTTTGATGTTTTGATTGAGTTGGAATTTGTCTTCGATTTGAATGACTTCCCCGTTGCACAGCTCAACCATCGTGTGTGCGAGTACTTGGTGAATGATCGGCTGCTCGATATGTGCTAACGACTGTAGCGCACGCGCAAAAATAAAATCACCTGTATACATTGCGACACGGTTGTTCCATTGTGCTTTCACCGTATGCTGCCCACGTCGCATATTTGAGTCATCAATGACGTCATCATGCACAAGCGATGCCATATGCACAAGCTCTAACGGGACAGCGACATGCTTCAGTCGTTCGATATCATAATGTCCAAATTTCGCACAAAGTAATACGAACACTGGACGAATGCGCTTGCCCCCTGCTTGTACTAAATGAACAGATGCGTCATTTAACATATGTGAAGACGAGTTCAACGCTTGTACTAATTCTTTTTCGATGACATCTATATCTGACTTAAATTCAGCATATAGTAATGCTAGCTTCATCTTTTCCACGTGAACAGACCTTCCTACTATTGTTTTTTGTAGCCTAAATGCATCGCAGCAGCCCCACCGCTATACGCTCGGTAGCTGACGTCTTTAAAGCCTGCTTCACGGAACATGCTCGCTAGTTCACGCATACCTGGGAACTCGTTTGCTGATTCTTGTAACCATGAATATTCTTTGTAGCTTTTGGCGAATAGTTTACCGAACACCGGCATAATGTATGTGAAATAAAAGCGGAATAATTGGCGATACACTGGAATTTCTGATTGTGATGTTTCTAAGCAAACAACCATGCCTCCAGGTTTGACAACGCGGTTTAATTCACGCAACACTTGCATGTAGTCTGGTACGTTACGTAAGCCAAAGCCAATCGTTACATAATCAAACGTATTATCCTCAAACGGCAGCGCCATCGCATTGCCGTGAATAAGCTCGATGTTTGGAATATTTGCTGTTTTTTGCTTTCCTACCTCTAGCATGCTTTCGCTAAAATCTAATCCTTTTACTTCCCCAGTTGGACCGACCGCTTCTGAAAGCGCAATCGTCCAATCAGCTGTACCACAGCACACATCTAGCGCTTTTGCACCTTTTGGGACACCCATTCGCTGCATCGTATCTTTACGCCATTGTACGTGCATTTGGAAGCTAATTACTGAATTCATTTTATCGTAGTTGTTTGAAATCGATTCAAACACTTCATGTACGTGCTGTTCCTTCGATTTTACCATTTGCTAAACCTCTTTCATTAACGGTGTTAGTGCCACTTTGTTTGGATCAATGCGTGCGACTAGCAGCTGCTTTAACATCGGATGTATGCCGCTGCTCGCAATTTCGCGTGCAATGCTGTCGCCTAACTCCTGTAGCTGCTGCTCAAGCGCTGCGATTGTGACACCTTGTTCAACCATGCGCATTAATAGAAGTGACGCCTCGTTCGTTTCATATGCGTGTAGCTCTGATCGCAGGCGTAAATATAACAGGCTTTGCTCTGCTATTTCACTGTATTGTGTGAATTGATAGTTGTGATAAAACTGCGTAATATGCTCACTTTCAACGGTCATCATCGCATGAAGCCATTCGTTACATGTTGTCAGCTGCCCTTCATACACTTGAATTTGCTGCTCACAACGTTTAACGATCGCTTCTGATAACGCGCGAATCATACTGAAATTACCTTGATGTGCGAGCACTTCGTAATAACGCCCACTATAAAAATCACCGGCTAGCACGACCACTTGCTGCGTAATGGAAATGCCACCTTGCTCGCTTATTTTTTCATGCTCATATAAAGCGGTGCTGACGATTGCTGCTGTTACAGCGCTTTCAAAATGCTCCTCTGTCCACTGCTCCTCATTAAAAAACGGCAACAATAAGTAAAACAGCTGATTTTCATTTAATACAGGCTTACCCGTATACGATAGAAGAGATGGGTGATGAATATATGAATAAATCGTTTGTTTAAACTTATCAATTGCCTGCTGAATGGATGTTTCATTCATGTTTCTTGCTCCATTTCGCTCATCGTCGAAGACAATGTTTTCTCTCACTATTATACTCGCTTTTTAGCAATAGCTTAACTAATTAGCTCATACGTTCGAATGATTTACTTCGCTTTCGGTGCGCTTTCGATGATGCCATTAGATGTGTGAATTTTCGCCTTGCCACGAATTTTCATTGCCGACGTGTGCTCTGTAAATTGCGCAATCATAACCTCGCCTGCATCTAGCTTCTCAGAATGATGGAATTTTGTATCCGTTCCGCGTGTTAAACCGATGACATGTACGCCATCTTCTTCCGCTTCAATTACAATATAATCTTGTTGTGCCATAAATAGCTAAACTCCCCTCATTCACTATAGTCTTTGTATATTCTATCACAATGTGTTAGGCATATTAAGACATTTGAATAAATGAAATGATTTCTTGACGCAACACATCATCCGTCTCGTACACGCCGCGTGCAACCGATGTAATCGTTTTTGCGCCTGGTTTTTTTAGGCCACGCATCGTCATGCACATATGTTCTGCTTCAATGACAACGTACACACCTTTTGGCTCTAGCATTTCCATAATTGTATCTGCGACTGTTGATGTAATGCGCTCTTGTAATTGTGGGCGACGGGCAACCGTTTCGACGCAGCGACCGAGCTTGCTTAATCCCGCTACTTTGCCGTCTTTTGGAATATATGCAACGTGTGCCTTGCCGTAAAATGGTACTAAGTGATGCTCACACATTGAATGGAATGGAATATCTTTTACGAGTACGAACTCCTCGTGATCTTCATGAAATACCGTACTGAAATATTCGCGTGGGTCCATTTGTAAACCACTAAACATTTCTGCATACATTTTTGATACGCGCTTTGGTGTATCAAGCAAGCCTTCTCGATTTACATCCTCACCAACCGCTTCTAAAATCATCTTTACCGCTTGCTCTATTTTGTTTAAATCAACATTCGTCATTTAGCTTCAATTCCTCCTAAAATCAACCTCAACTTGCATCGTAGCACATTCTATACGCGAGCGCAAAACGACTTTTCACTTCACCGCCACGAAAAACGCATAAAAAAAGAACAGCCTCAAAACATGAACTGTTTTGAGGCCGCTCTATGTAGTTGCAAAGCTGTATTATTTTACAGCATCCTTAAGCGCTTTACCTGGTTTGAAAGCAGGTACTTTGCTAGCAGCAATTTCGATTTCGTCACCATAGAGTAAGAACCTACCGCCTTATCATATCACTATGACAGGTCTGTCTGAACTTCTCTCCGAACCGTACGTGCAAGTCTCCAAGCATACGGCTCTCCATCCGAACAACCTAGTTCTCTTCACAGTGTTCCATCGTGTATCTTCCAGTGACAATCCTTGCAAACGACTAACACTTTACGATTCCTTGCGATTTTTTCTTCCATCCATTTAGTCTTTTTCGGTAACTTTTTTAGGTCTTTCAGCTTATTTGTGTGATGCAAATGATATATGCCGTCTGGACTTTTTTCTCCACACATTTCACACTCTTTAGCCATTAATCTTCGTTCAAGTTCCGTTCTGCCTCTGAATTTCATCATATTAGGGAAATAATCTACATCAGATTCCATTTGATTCATTACCAAATGTGCTGGTCTAAGCCGATTTATCGGTCCTTTAAAGAAATATGCTACTTTTGGACCTTTTTTCGTATTATACCTAACCCCAATTTCTTTACCAATTCTTAGCTTCTCTGCAACTTGACCTACAGTTAATTTTCTTTTCCTACAAATAGTTCCGTAAAAACTATATTCTGATGCGTATATTAATGTACTCATCTGATTATGAATGTTCTTCGCAAATTTAAAGTAATTGTAGATACCTCTAAGTTCACTATTGTGAATTTGTATTAATTCTAAGTCCGATAAGTTGCTGAGGCTTCTTCTTCCGCAAGGCTTCCAACTGCCATCCTTTTTGTAAGTGATTATCCCCGCATCCTTAAGCCATTTCTGAGCGTGTAGAGGGTTCATATAGAACTCTAAGTTCCCATTAGCCTTCCTAGTGATACCATGACTCTGTGCGGTTCTCTCAAGTTTAGGGACTCTTTTCGTTATTTCATATCCAAGAAATTTTGCTCTTTTGGACACGTGTGTAACTAAAGTCTTTTCTTCCGAGAGTTCTAAGTCTAATTCAGTTTTTAAGAAAGATTTAATCTTTCTCTTGATTCTTTCCGCATCTTCTTTCGTACCAATAATTCCGATTAAGAAATCATCTGCGTATCTGACGTAACTCAGTTTTCTGTACGAATCATCTTCTTCGTAGTAGGGAATGCTTAATAATTCTTTTTCTAACGTTTTGATTTCCTTTAACAGTTCATTATCGTTAGTTTCTTTGAATTTCATCCTTCTTCTATGAAGTTTCGAGCTGATTCTTCCGTAATTAGGGTTTGTTCTTCTCTTTTTAGCTGAACCTTTATCAAAGCCATTTTTTATTACTTCGATGTATGAATCTAATTCATTCATATAAATGTTAGCTAATAGTGGACTTATGATTCCTCCCTGCGGAGTTCCCGAATATGTTTTATGATATTTCCAATCTTCGATATATCCAGATTTTAGGAATTTATTTATAAGTCTCAAGAGTTTTTGGTCGTTAATTCTTTTCTGCAAGATTTTGAGAAGTATGTGATGGTTAATGTTATCAAAACATCCTTTAATATCACCTTCAACAAACCACTTGATACCAGTGTAATTAATATCAATATCTCTTAACGCCGTATGACAGCTCCTATTGGGTCTGAATCCGTGAGATGAATCACTGAACGTAGGTTCATATATAGCCTCAAGGGTCATTCTAATTACTTCCTGTACTATTTTGTCCTTAAAGTTAGGCATTCCTAAAGGTCTCTTTTTCCCGTCTTTCTTTGGGATATAGACTCTTCGTAGAGGTGTTGGCTCATAGGTCTCATTCTTGATTTCTTCGATGATTTCCTCAATGTCTTTATCACTAAATCCATTTATAGATGTACCATCACTACCGGGAGTACCAGCACCTCTGTTCGCATATAACTTTCCAAGGGCTTTAAAATACATTTCTGGATTGTATAGATTTCTAATTAATTTCTCGAATCTATACTTTCCGTCTCGGGCTTGGACTTCTAGGTTGTTTAGCACTACATCCGAGTTTCTCATAGTGTCTCACACACTCCCTCTAGACTTGTGTTAAACCGTTCGAACTGTCCCCCTTCGCCACGTAACTGGCTTTCCCAATCTCAAACTACTATGGGGACTCTGTTACCATATCGAATATTCAAAGGTCACATATCTTGAATTAACTTGATATCATTCCTTATAGCTTCTTACTATACATTAAAGCGTTTCGACTTAGGTAATCCATCGTTATCTTTCCCTGCTAGGATTGTTAGCTGTCGGATAGAACTTCCGCTCTTTGTTCTAATGAACCGTGTCTACTCATTGAAAAGATGAAAGCCTCGCCAAACCGGGTGCGAGTTTTCCGAGTAGAAATTGGGACTATATCTCCAGTAACCCAAATGCCAACCCTATGCCACTGAGCTATTCTTCAGGTAGTATGACTTTTATCCTTATGCTAACTTGGCATCGAGCTTCAGTCGTAGACTTTGGAGAAAGCCTAACTTAGCCTTTTACTAACATACTGTGTTCCTCTTTCAGGTTTCCCCTCCGAGTTAGTTAGTTTGCCTATGACCATCTTTTATGTCATATGATTCCTCACATCATTGTCGGGAAAAGACGCGTACTTACAGTGTTTATCTGCTATTATGCAGCTACGTTTGTAAGCACTTCGATGCGTGCAGTTTGTGGGTTACGACCTTTACGAGCCGCACGTTCACGCACTTCAAAGTTACCAAAACCGATTAATTGTACTTTGTCACCCTTTGCAAGAGCGTCTTGAATTGTATCAAATACAGCATCAACTGCTTTAGAAGCGTCTTTTTTAGAAAGACCTGCAGCTTCAGCAACAGAGTTCACTAATTCTGTTTTATTCACACGATTCACCTCCTCTCAAGGGTTACGGTCACTTCATGATGATAAAAGAGTAACATAACGAAAATGTTGTTGCAACCGAATTCAGCCGCACAAGCTCGCCATCGTTCTCTTCTTTTTCAATCATTCGTTTTTCCATTACCAACGTTTCTTTACTCTAAATATACTATACACTATTTTGGCTAAAGTAAACGCAAAAAACCCTTATTTTTCAACGTTTTTATCGATTTTGATCGTTTTTATCCACATTTTCCCACAAATCGTCACCAAATGATGAAAAAACGCCGTAACCATTGCTATAACAACCTTTTTCACTGCCCGTCATACATAAAAATGACGTCTCCATTTTCATCGACTGTGTACGGTACAGAATACGCTGGCAACACGTTCATTTGCTCAGCGACGAGTTGCTGCACATCATCACCTGGAGCTGCTTTAATTACTCCCTCATCAACGAGCCGCTGAAAATCAATGCGATAATCGACAATCGGCTCTCCTGTCGTCGTCACAAGGAGTGGCAAATGCGTCGCTGAATACGGGCTCGGCACGGTTAGCTCATCCAATCCCATTTTTTCGTAGTCGAGCGTATAAATGTACGGCGTCACTTGCTCGCCGAACGCTGGATACTTCTGAACGAACACGCGCAAATTAATTTCTCGAATACGTTCTGCTGCGTGCAAGTCGACAAGTTTAACGGTTGGATTGTTCTCCACGTCATACAGCACGTATTGGTAAATGCCACCGCGCTCGTACGCATTGTCTGGCGTGTTCACTAAATGCTTTGGCACAAGCTTTTGAAAATCGAGTAAATATTTTATGTACACGTTCGTATCATGCTCCGTCGTCTTAATCGGTAGCACGCTCGTTTCCGCTTTAAATGCATCGACCGCTTGCTGCACGGCGATTAAATCTGCCTCGCTCACTTGCTGCTGCACGCGCACTTCCTCTGGTGAAGCCGCTAAGCCACCGCACCCTGCAAGCAATATTGCACTCATCGCCACTGCATAGAATCGTTTATTCATGTACCATTCCCCCTTATGCCGGCCACGTTGCTACAACGAGTACCATTAAAAATGAGCCGACAAAAAATAAGCTGTAGGCGACGAATTTTGTTACACCTTGCATAAGCCGGTTTTGAATTTTGTGGCGTACTAAATAAATTAAACCAATTGATGTGAGTAAAAAAAAGATACAGTAAAACGACACCCACATTACGTCTAGTGCAGGTAAATGTGAAAGTGGACCCATTCGCTTACACTCCTTCGCCATACTTTTTTCATTTCATTATACCACACACCTTCATTTACACATAAATTCGCTCGCTTAAAACATTTTTTATTCAAAACAAAAAGCCATCAATGGCACATGCGTCCATCAATGGCTTTCATCGTTAAATCATTTCATCAATTTCGCGCTTTTTCATACGCGCCATTAATGCATCCACTGCTTGCTTCGGTGGTGTTTCTTCAAACAATACGCTATACAATGCGCTTGAAATTGGCATCGCGACGTCGTACTGCGCTGCGAGCTGATGCGCCGCCTTTGCAGTACGAACACCTTCAACAACCATGCCCATTTGCTCTAAAATTTCATCGAGCTTATAGCCTTTACCAAGCAAATTGCCCGCACGCCAGTTACGTGAATGCACACTCGTACATGTAACGATTAAGTCACCCATACCTGTTAACCCGGCAAACGTTAGCGGGTTCGCGCCCATTTTCACACCGAGGCGTGAAATTTCGGCTAAGCCGCGCGTGATGAGTGCAGCTTTTGCATTGTCGCCGTAGCCTAAGCCGTCAACCGCTCCTGCTGCAAGCGCGATAACATTTTTTAAAGCACCGCCAATTTCTGCTCCGATAACGTCCTCTAGTGTGTACACGCGGAAATAGCTGCTCATAAACGCATCTTGCACGCGCTCTGCTGCTCGCATATTTTCACATGCAACGGTCACTGTCGTCGGATGCTGTAGCACAACTTCCTCTGCGTGACTCGGTCCAGATAGCACGACGATATCACTGCGAAGCGTAGACGGGATTTCCTCTGCAAGCAGCTCCGAAATACGCTTTAATGAATCTGGTTCAATCCCCTTTGAAACGTGAACGAATAGCTTTTCCTCACGCATGAAAGGCACAAACTGCTGACAAACACTGCGTATTGCCTTCGTCGGTACTGCGACAACAACAATATCGCTTTCGTTGACTGCTTGCTGTAGCGATGCCGTTGCAACTAAGCTTGTCGGTAGCGTCGTGTCAGGTAAATACTTCGCGTTCGTATGCTGCGTATTCATTTCGTCCACTTGGTCTTGTCGATGCGACCAAATGCGAACGCGATGTCCATTTTCTGCTAAAACAATGGCAAGCGCTGTCCCCCATGAACCTGCGCCTAAAACGGAAATGTTCTCCACATCAATAACCCCCTATGCGCGTGCACGAGTAATTAAACGAATTGGTGTCCCTTCAAAGTCAAACGTTTCACGAATACGGTTTTCTAAGAAGCGCTCGTATGAGAAGTGCATTAATTCTGGTTCGTTCACGAATACAACGAATGTCGGTGGTTGAATCGCTACTTGTGTTGCGTAGTAAATACGTAGACGGCGACCTTTGTCTGTCGGCGCTGGGTTACGTGCTACTGAGTCTTCAATGACTTCATTTAAAATAGAAGATTGTACGCGCATTGCATGGTTTTCACTTACGCGCTGGATAATCGGTAAAATTTGGTGTACGCGTTTTTTCGTTTTCGCTGATACGAAAATGATTGGTGCGTAATCTAAAAATAAGAAGTGCTCACGAATTTGTTCCGTATAGAAGTTCATCGTCTTCTCGTCTTTTTCTACCGCGTCCCATTTGTTCACGACGATAATAACTGCTTTACCCGCTTCGTGCGCGTAACCAGCGATTTTTTTGTCTTGTTCTTGAATGCCTTCATCTGCATTTAGAACGACTAATACAACATCTGAGCGTTCAATGGCACGTAATGCACGCAGCACAGAATACTTCTCTGTCGTTTCGTACACTTTCCCTTTTTTACGCATACCCGCTGTATCAATAATCACGTATTCTTGACCGTCATATTCATACGGGCTATCGATTGCATCACGCGTCGTACCTGCTACTTCTGATACGATTACACGCTCATGCCCTAAAAATGCGTTTACTAACGATGATTTCCCTACGTTTGGTCGACCGATTAATGAGAACTTGATCACATCGTCGCCATATGGATTTTCATCTTCTTGTGGGAAATGTTTCGCACAATCATCAAGTAAATCCCCTAAGCCTAAACCATGTGAGCCCGAGATTGGGAACGGTTCGCCAAAGCCTAGTGCGTAGAAGTCATAAATCATGTTGCGCATATCTGGGTTGTCGACTTTGTTTACGGCAAGTACGACTGGTTTTTTCGTGCGGTATAGCATTTTTGCAACTTGCTCATCTGCCATCGTTACGCCTTCACGACCATTTGTCATGAAAATAATTACGTCTGCCTCATCAATAGCGATTTCTGCTTGCTGACGAATTTGCTCCATAAATGGCGCGTCGCTAATTTCGATCCCGCCTGTGTCAATAATATTAAAATCATGCGTTAACCATTCAGCCGAACTATAAATACGGTCACGCGTTACGCCAGGAATATCCTCGACGATTGATACACGTTCACCAACAATACGGTTAAAAATTGTTGATTTCCCTACGTTCGGACGGCCAACGATTGCAATAACTGGTTTTGTCATTTCGTTTTCATCCTTCCAACTTTCAATCATGCTGTATAATAAGCCACTTTGTATTATACATCAAAGAGTTGATTATATCACACGAAATCATCGAATGTAAAAAAAGGTTTACCTTCTATGCGCTTGTGGGAATACTCAACCATACATGTTAAAGGAGGAATCATACGCATGAATCGAAACTGTACAAAATGTTGAAGAATATAAAGCATTACTGAACCGCCTACGCGACGAAGGCTATCACGATGAGGACATCACGGTGTTAACGAAAGAAACGGACGCGTACGACTTATCAAACGCCGATGTAGACGTTGAGCAATCGCACACAATTGGCGCACATTTTAAAGCAATTTTTAGCGGTGCAGAGCCGTCTGCTGAATCGTTACGCGAAATCGGCATTCCAGAGGCGGAGTTTGACGACTACTTAAATGTGCTTCATTACGGCGGCGCAATCGTGTACACGGGCGACAAAGCCGACTTAGAAGAACAGCACCGCGCAGCTCATCCACAAGAGCGCGACGGATTACTTGGCACAGAAATTCAAAAACATGAAACCGAAGAAGCAAATGCACATATAGAGGACGCCGCACAATTTCGTCGCCGCGACTAATAAAAAAAAGCAGTAGCTCCGTTTATTGGGCTACTGCTTTTGAAGTTGTTCAATTAATTCGCGCAGTGCTGCTTCATCATGAATGTTGCGCACATCGATGCCGTACGTGTCGTTTATTTGCTCGCGTGACAGCTCATACGCCTGCTCGCCCACTGTGTAATGCACCCAATCGACGTTTTGAATTAAGCTAAATAAATACGTGCCGTTTGTTAACATTTGTTCTTCGGTTAACTCATCGTAATGGAGCTGAACGCCATACGGTTCCATATCAGTATACAGCTCCATTTGGATAAAATGTGCCGCTCCGTCCACTTGCTCGACGACCGCACGCACAGAGGATGCATCACCAATATACGTATTTTTATACGAAAATACACCTTGCTGCTCTTGCTCACTACATGCGACGAGTAGTAGCAGCATCGCACCTAACAAAATCATTCGTTTCATCTGCTCACCTACTTTGTTTTCATATAATGCCACGTCACGTTGACAAACTGCTGAACGCGCTGCTCAAGTTCCGTTTGTAAAAAGCTGCTTGGCAATGCTGGCAACAATGCACGCAGCACCGTAACACGTAACGTTTCGCGCGATAATTCCTCTTGCACAGCTTGCAGTAGCTCTCGCTGTTCGGATGTTAATGCCTGCTCTAACAAATCTTCCACAAGCTGTAACAAATCTGCTTTCATGACGACTGGTCTTGTAATTGTTTGCTCCAGCACGCTTAAATAAGACGTATTAATAAAGCATGTCGTAATATTTGGCAGCAAAATCTCGACATATTTAAACATCGTCGATACGAGTTCTTTTAATGTATAGGCACTATTTGTGACGCGCAGCACAAACAGCATATGGTGAGTCATGCCATGCACAAGCACCGCTGCCTCATATGTTTGATCCTCATAAGAAAATGCGTATACCTCCTGCAAGCGCTCTTGAATCCAGCGTAACTCAATTAAACGGTGCTGCAACACTAAGTTTTTCAGCTCTGGCTCATTGGAGTGCAGTAGCCCTTCAAATAAAACATGTAAATTACGTTTTTCGTTTGTATGAATTAATACGGATATTTGTTCAATTAGCAGCTCTTTATCCGTTGCGTCTTTGCCAACCTCTAATGCAAGTCGATATTCACGAGCCTCATAGCGCAGCAACTCGAGTACTGCCGCAATACATTCTGTTTTCGATGCAAAATAATTGTAAAACGTTCCCTTTGAAATGTTCGCCCGCTCAATAATTTCTTGAATCGATGTTTGCTGAACACCGCGTTCAATAAATAACGTGAACGCAACATCGGCGACATGACGTTTTCGCTTGTTCATAATGCCTCCCATTTGTACGATGTGTCCACTTCAGTATAAAGGAAATATGTCGTTTTTCAAATCGGCAACGTTTTATTGAAACTATTTGCCCGAAATTGCGTATAATAAATTGTACATATTTATTTTAAAGGAGGCATTTTTATGTCATTTTTCAAAAAAGCATTAGCAAGCTTCGGTGTCGGTGCTGCCAAAGTTGATACGATTTTAGATCGTTCAAACGTCCGCGTAGGCGATACAATTACAGGTCGCGTCGAAATTGTCGGTGGCGACGTCGCACAAACAATTGATGCGATTTCTTTAGTGCTATACACATCGTACACGAAAGAATTAAACGACACGAAATACGAAGAGGACGTTGTGTTAGAAAACTTGCGCATTAGCGAAGCATTCACAGTCGAAGCAGGCGAGAAAAAATCACTGCCGTTTTCATTTGAACTACCATACGAAACGCCAATTACGATGGGCAAAACGCGCGTCTGGGTACACACGGGGTTAGACATTGCAATGGCGATTGACCCGACTGACAAAGATTACATTTCCGTTGAGCCAACACCACTTACGACAGAAATTTTAAACGCGGTGCAAGCACTCGGCTTCCGTTTACGCGAAGTAGAATGCGAAGCAGCAGCACCAGTGTATCGCAACCGTTACCCGTTCGCACAAGAGTTTGAGTTCGTGCCAACGTCTGGGCAATTCCGCGGCAAGCTTGATGAATTTGAAGTGATGTTTTTATCACAATCTGCTCATTCAGCCGAGCTACTGCTACAAATCGACCGCAAAGTGCGCGGCTTAAGCAGCTTCTTTGCCGAGGCGCTTGATTTAGACGAGTCGTTCGTGCGCTTAACGATTACGACAGCAGACATTCCACAGCTACAACAAAAGCTGTCGCAAATTATTCAGCAGCACGTATAAAACGACAAAAAGGGCTATGCAACACGTCAATGGACGCGTGCATAACCCTTTTTTCATTAATCTTGTTTAAATTTCTTTAACTGATCGCCGATGACGTCCGCAAATGAGAAGCCGCTATTTTCTTCTGGTAGCTCATATGACTCATCGACTTCCTTCGTTGACGATGCTTGCTGTGCAGGTGCTTCTTGTAGCTGCTTAATGCTCAGTGATAGACGGTTATTCCCTTCCTCACCACTTACTTCAAGCACTTTCACACGCACTTCTTCGCCTTCTGTTAACACTTCTTGCGGTGTGCCGATATGCTTATGTGAAATTTGTGAAATATGCACAAGCCCTTCGACACCTGGGAATACTTCAACGAACGCGCCAAATGGTACTAAGCGACGCACAACACCTGTTAATTCTGAATCAACTGGTGCTTTTTGCTCGATGTCTTCCCACGGACCAGGTTCTGTATCTTTAATCGATAACGAAATGCGCTCATTCGCTGTATCAACCGATAATACTTTCACGCGCACTTGTTGTCCTTCTGATAACACATCCGTTACATCCGTTACATGCTGGTGCGACAGCTGTGAAATATGCACTAAGCCGTCGATGCCACCTAAGTCAACGAACGCACCAAACGCGGCAATACGCTGAACTGTACCATCTAGCTCGTCACCTACTGCAATCGTTTCGATAATGTTTTGCTTTTTCGCTTTTTTCTCGTCCTCTACAACAGCACGATGCGATAAAATTAAGCGACCTTTTTCTTTGTCGAGTTCCACGATTTTAAATGACAGCATGCGCCCTTTGTAATCATCAAATTCCTCAACGAAATAATCTTCCACTAATGATGCTGGTACGAAGCCACGTACACCTAAATCAACTACTAGGCCGCCTTTGACCACATCTTTTACTTCCGCATCAAACACTTCACCAGCCGCAAATTGTGCTTCTAGCTTATCCCAAGCGTTTAATGCATCGACTTTGCGCTTTGAAAGCACGAAATTTTCTTCTTCTACCTTCGTAATGAGTAGCTTTAGCTCATCACCTACTGATACCGCGTCAGAAGCTTTTTCAACGTGTAAGCTAGATAATTCACTAATTGGCACGATACCATCAAACGGCGCACCGTCAATTGTTACCGTTACCGATTTATCGTCTACTTGTGCGGCTACCGCGTTAACGATATCACCTTCTTTAAACTGTTGGCTTGCTCCTAAATTCATCTCTTCAGACATATGTAACCCTCCTTCACATCTTCTATTCTATTGTATGCTATCTTGTTAATAAAAACAAAAAATAAGTGAAAAAATCGTGAATTTAGTTCATTTGCTCATTTGCAAGACCTAAAATCTCTGACGCCGCTTCGTCAATTGTGAGCGTCGTCGTATCTAAATAAATCGCATCGTCGGCTTGCACGAGTGGAGACACTTCTCGCTCGCTATCTAACTTGTCGCGCAGTGCGATATCTTCCATTAGCGATTCCATCGTTGATTCGATGCCGCGCTTTTCGTTATCAATGAATCGACGGCGTGCGCGTTCTTCTACCGTTGCAGACATGAACACTTTTAGCTCTGCTTGTGGCAATACGTGCGTCGCAATGTCGCGTCCGTCCATGACAACACCACCTGCTGCTGCGAGCTGTTGCTGTGCTGCGACCATTTGCTCACGAATCGCTCCGTGTGCCGCAACTTGTGATACGGAAGACGTAACGTCGTTTGTACGAATGACGTCCGATACGTTGTCACCATCTAAAAATACGAGCTGTCCGTTTGCTGACGGCTGTAGCTCAATTGTTGATGCTTGTAATAGCTCAGCTAATGCTGCCTCATCTGCAAGCGATACGTTTTGCTGCAACGCTTTATACGTAATGGCGCGATACATTGCACCTGTGTCAATGTATGTGAAGCCTAATTGTTCTGCGACGATTTTCGCAATCGTGCTTTTGCCAGCGCCTGCTGGTCCATCAATGGCAATTTGAATCGTTTTCTTCATAGTTATTCAATCCTTTCTTACTCCCTTTAGTTTAGCATAAAGGCAAAAAAAAGCCTCGTTTGAGAACGAGACTTTTATCATTATATATTCATTTCTTTTTTACGCAATAAAATTTGTCGCTCGAAGCAAAAGCGCACGATGTATTGTTGATCGACGTCGAGTGGCTCAACGAATTGAACCGATGCAATCTTCACACCTTCTCGCTCAAATATGCGAACAATTTTCGATTCGGTCATGACGTAATGAAGGTCGCCATTTGAAAATGGAAGTACGACCGTCGCTTCAACCGTCATATCCTCCTCTAGCTGCTCGTAGCCTTTTAAAATGACTGCGACACCACCCGCTGAAATGTCGTCGGTTGTCAGCTGATAAAATTTATCATCCACTTTCAATGCAACGTCAACGGCTGTTTGCACACGCACGAATTCGCGGCGCTGTAGCTTCATAATTTCTTCTGGCTCTGGCTGTTTTAGCGCAATCATCGGAATACCGACATTTTTTCGCCCAAGCACTTCTGAGACGAAAACGTACGATGACTCACCTTCAACAAGCGTCACTTTCATTTGCGTCCCATCAATTAAAAAAGCTGTTTTGCGCGTTAATACGTTAATGGGATAGTCAATATAAAAAGCGTGTTCTTCATTTTCTACAAGCTTGCAGCGATAACGCTCGTTGCGTTCATTCACAACGGGCTCTAATGTTAACTCGGTTCCAATTTTGAAATCCACATTCTTCCCCACACTTACGTTATAATTTGTTAATTTATTATGCCATAGTACGCTATTTTTTTCTATAGCATAGTATAAATTATAATTTATTTTGGTCGTACAAATGAATGATTAAATGCGCGTGTGCCATCTTTACTTTGCGTAGTGCAAACGTCCATAAAAACAGCATGAACGGAATCATGACATATAGCCACGCATCTTGTAACATCAAAATACTATTATACACGATATGTAACAGCATCGGCGCTAAGAAAGCGAGCCATAAATATTTTTTCGTGCGCTGCGTAAACTTCGACTTTCCTAAATAATAGCCCATCACGACGCCAAAAAGCGCATGACTCGATACAGGTAAGAGTGCGCGCATAAACGCTGTATCCACACCGTAAGATAATAAATATAAAACATTTTCCACCGTCGCAAAGCCAAGCGATATGCTCGCTCCGTACAAAATGCCATCGTACGGATCATCAAACTCCACGTGATGATAAATAGCTATGTACAATAAAAACCACTTGAAAAATTCCTCCAGCACACTCGTAAATAAAACGTGCTGCAAAAACGGATTCGTAAACACGCCTTCTTCTGTTAACACATATTGAATAAACAAAATCGGGAACGTGATTGCTGCACCATAAACGAACGATTGAAGAAGCGTTTTACCCGGCTCCGTTTTCATCTCGTTGCGCAAATAAAAATAACTAAACAGTGCAAGCCCTGGTGCAATTGCGACTGTTAGCAATATAAACATGTTGTCCATCGCCCCCTCTATTTTGCTATAATCATTATACCATGTGAACGAATACTACGTGTGAGGTGCTAGCAATTGACGAAAAACATTTTATTAATTCATACAGGCGGCACAATTTCGATGAAGCTAAACAACGAATCAGGCGCAGTCGTATTAAACGACGAAAACCCACTGAAAAATGAAGCCGCCCTCGAAGCGTATGCAAACATCATCGAGCTTGAAGCGTTTAACTTACCATCGCCGCACATTACACCGCAGCATATGCTCACGCTGCGCGACATGGTGTGCGAGCAAGCAAAGCGTGAGCAGTTAGACGGCGTCGTCATTACACACGGCACCGATACACTAGAGGAAACGGCGTATTTTTTAGATATGACGACGCAATTTGACTTTCCAATCGTCTTAACTGGTGCGATGCGTTCTTTCAATGAACTCGGTGCTGATGGCGTGTACAATTTAGTCGAAGCTGTGCGCGTCGCAACCGATGAGCAAGCACGTAATAAAGGGGTACTCGTCGTCATGAACGATGAAGTGCATCTCGCCTTTAACATTACAAAAACGTCGACGAGTTCGGTCAACACGTTCCAGTCACCACAATACGGACCGATTGGACTTGTGACAAAAAAGCAGGTACACATTCACCACTCACCCGTTCGTCGCCAATACGTAAACGTCACGTCCTTACAAAAGCGCGTCGCCTTGTTAAAAGTGTACGCTGGTATGGAGCCAGACTTACTCAACTACATATTAACCGCAAATTACGACGGGCTCGTGCTAGAAGCGCTCGGTCAAGGCAACGTCCCACCGTTCATCGCCGAAACGCTTCAGCACTTTCTGGCAGCAAACATTCCGGTCGTCATTGTATCGCGCTGCTTTAACGGCATTGCAGAAGGTGTGTACGGCTACGACGGCGGTGGCAAGCAGCTTGAGGATGCCGGTGTGCTATTTGCGAACGGCTTAAATGGACAAAAGGCGCGACTAAAATTAATGCTCGCGCTAAATGCACATAAGCCGGTCGATTTACGAACATTTTTCGCATAAAAAAAACGCGTGGACTATTGCGCCCACGCGTTTTTTTATGCTCTTTTTTGTTGAATGCACGCAGCGATTTGCCCACCATGAAAACGTCCATTTTCAATAAAAATTTCGTTCGCATTGTTGCCCGCTGCAATGACACCTGCAATAAATAAATTGTCCACATTCGTCTCCATCGTCTCTTCGTTAACGAATGGACGACCCGTTTCATCATCAATTTGAACGCCCATTTGTCGTAAAAACGAATGATCCGGGTGATACCCTGTCATCGCAAAGACGAAATCATTCGCAAGGCGCTGCTGCTCACCATCATGCTCAATTACGACCGCCTCTTCCTCAATCTCCACAACATTCGTTTCAAAGTGCATCGTAATTTCACCATTTCGAACGAGCGCTGCAAAGTCAGGCAGCACCCACGGCTTCACGCTCGGTGAATAGTCACTGCCGCGGTATACACAAGTCACGCGTGCGCCTGCTTTATGTAGCTCAAGCGCCGCATCAACCGCTGAATTTTTTCCACCGATCACAAGCACATCTGTATCAAAATACGGATGTCCCTCCTTAAAGTAGTGCAGCACTTTTGGCAACTCCTCACCTGGTAATCCTAAATAATTTGGGTTGTCATAATAGCCAGTCGCAATAACTACATACGGCGTTTCATACGTATTTTTTGACGTTTCAACAACAAACTGTTCAGCTGTTTTCACAACGCGATTGACGCGCTCAAAGCGATGCACCGTCAGCTCCTTATGTTTAACAACTTCTCGGTAATATACGAGCGCTTGATTACGATGTGGCTTACGCTGCTCAACGATAAACGGCACATCACCAATCGCAAGCTTCTCACTTGAACTAAAAAATGTTTGATGCGTCGGATATTCATAAATCGCATTGACGATGTTACCTTTTTCAATGACGATTGGTGATAAACCAATTTCTTTTAGCGCAATGGCCGCCGCTAAACCACACGGACCGCCACCGACGATAATAGCCTCTACTTTTTTCACAAAAATCCATCTCCTACTGCTTGTCTATAGTTATTTTTCACATCCGTATCCACACTACTCGACGTGAATGTCAATAATGTGCGCTTCAGGGTGTGCGCCGAGTCGAAGCGGAACGAGTGTCGTGCCGTAACCGTTGCTAATGAGTTCGGCATGCGTCGCTTTTTTGACGAACGCGCCGTTTTCGTGCATGCCAAAGCGTCCGAAGCGAATTTGTCCACCGTGCAAATGCCCACCTAACATTAGCACAGGCTTGTACGTCGGCACTGTACGTGCAAACACTTGTGGGTTGTGCGAAATGTAAATAACAAAGTCGTCGTCCGTCGTTCCTTTAAATGCCTCATCAATATTGTAATCGCGCTTTGATGTGTCGTTAATCGCGGCAAGTACCCACGGATTATTGTAATTCGTTAAGCGCACGTTTTCATTGTTAAGCACATGCACACCGTAGCGCTCAAACAATGCCGTTAACGCTTCTTCTCCTAGCTCGCGGTCGTTATTGCCCCATACGAAATACGTCGGTGCAATTTGTACGAGCTTTTGTATATTTCGTTCCACTTCCGCTAACGTCACGCGCTCATCGCAAAAATCACCACCGATAATGATGACATCGACGCGGCGCATTTTCTCAAGTAGCGCATCGTCAATTCGGCGAGCGTGCACATCTGAAATAAAGAAAATGCGCAGCTGCTCGCGCTGACCTCGCAGTCGCAGCATATGCGTTTTCATCGTATTTTCATGCGCTACTTTGAACATATAAGCGACGATGCTAGCACCTGTTAGCACCGTAGCACCGATGATTTTTTTCCACATCTTCGTTCATCCTTTCCGTCATATAAAAAGGACGTGGCTCACAAATGTGAACCACGCATCCTCGTTACGGTAATATTAATGGTTTACCTACAACAATGTCATTTGAAGCTAAGCCGTTTGCTGCTTTAATGCGCTCGACTGCATCACCATTACCATAATAGTTGACAGCAATGCGGTATAACGTCTCGCCTTCTTTTACGACATGCGTGCGAGCTTTTGGCTGCTGTGGTTTTTGCTGTGACTGTTGCGCTTGCTGCTTAGCCGCTTCTGCTTGACGTGCTGCCTCGGTCTTCGCTTGTTGTGCCTGCTGTTGCTTCGCTAGCTCCTGTGCTGCTTTACGCTTTGCCTCTGCTTCTGCGGCCGCTTCTGCTGCTGCCTTTTGACGTTCTAGCTCCGCTTGGCGTGCCGCTTCAACCTCTGCTGCTTTACGCTTCGCTTCCGCTTCTGCTGCCTGCTGCTGTGCAATGCGCTGTGCTTCTGCCTTCGCTGCTTTTTCCGCTGCCTCTTGTGCTGCGATTGCCGCGGCCGTTTTTTCTGTTTCTGTTAGCTCGTCGTCTTGTGAACCATCCATGGCAACAGCACCATTTGTCGGTGGCATTACAGAAGGATTTGTCGCAATTTCGACTACTTGATGTTCTGCAACTTTTGCTTGCTCAACTGCTACACTCGGGTCGTAAAACTTCCAAAAATAAATAATGAATCCAATCGGAATACAAATAAATAGTAAAAAAATCGGTGTTAAAATCGCATCACTTTTTTGTTTTTGCTTCTTTTGTTGCTCTTCGTTTAATGACTCCTCTTCATAATCGACATCAATTTTTTGACGTCCATCATCAAGCGGCTCCGTTATTTTTTCTTTCGACATTCCGAGTCACCCCGTCTTTCACTTTCTCTTCGTTTATTATGACGAATTTCAACATAATTGTAAACGCAAAAACCGTCTATTTTCAAGGTTTCGAACGAATCATTGTGGAAATAAGGCGCTTAGTCGCTGCTGCCACGTGACATCCATTGCAAAAGCTTCCTTTTTGGGCGCGTCTACATGTAGCTCATATGTCGCACCACAATTGACGCAGCACTGCGCTACTTTTTCCTGTAATTGTTGACCGAACGCACCAACAATCATGTCGCGCAAACACGTCGTTGCATGAACTACTCGCTGCATCGCGTCAATTTCGTTACTCTTTTGTAGACGTAGCTGCATCATTAATTGTTTCACTTCTGCCGGATTTTTTTGTTGTAGCCAGTAATGCAGCACGCGAAATTGCGTCTCGCTAACAGCCCCTTCTTGTACAAGCTGCTGCGGCTGTGCATGTAGCATGTACGCATCGACTTGCAAATCGTTTGGCAGCTCCTCAGTCGCCACATACGTCACAACTTGCTCATCGCCTTGTGCGTATAGTAACACTGCAATGGCATCGTGTCCGTCGCGTCCAGCTCGCCCAATTTCTTGCATATAGTTGGCCATCGTCGCAGGAAAAACGTCGTGTATTATGTGGCGTACATCATCTTTATGCACACCCATACCGAACGCATTCGTCGCCACAACCCAGTCGATATGCCCGTCTAAAAATTGTTGCTGAATGAGCTGGCGGTCGTACATGTCCATCCCTGCATGATAATAGGCAACGCGCACTTGTCGCAGCATCAATGCCTGTGCATATTGCTCGCATTTTTTGCGCGACTGCGTATACAAAATACCGGCTCCTTTTGAATGTACGATGTAGTCATACGCCCATTCAAGCTTTTGCTCCTGTGTCATAAACGACTCACGCATTAATCGAATGTTTGGGCGATCAATTGGCTGAATCAGCTCAAACGGCTGCTGCATGCGTAAATACAGCTTAATGTCATGTAACACTTGCATCGTCGCCGTTGCAGACAGCGCCAATATGCCAGGACGCTTCATATCGGTAAACACATCCGCAATTTGCAAATAGTCCGGACGAAAATCAAACCCCCACTGCGACAAACAATGCGCCTCATCGACGACAATAAGCGACAACGGTAACTGTCGCAACAACTGACGTACGTGCGGCTGTTGTAACATTTCTGGTGACGTAAAAATAAATTCATATTGCGACAGTGTTTGAAGTACGTGCTGCTTCTCACTGCGATTTAAAAATGAGTTTAACGCAACGACGCGACGCTCACCCATTTTTTTTAGCTGCTCGACCTGGTCTTGCATGAGCGATAAAAGCGGTGAAATGACGAGTGTTGCATGCGGCAGTAGCTTCGTCGGTAGCTGATAGCATAACGACTTGCCGCTTCCTGTTGGCAGCACGGCGACAACGTCCTCACCGCGTAGCACCGCCTCAATGACGTCCTGTTGCCCTGGTCGAAACGTTTCATGCCCAAAATAACGCATTAATTGCTGCTGTAACATGTTCATTGCCCTCCCTTTGCTAAAGTAAGACGCAGCTGAAAATAACTTAAATGTGGCAGCTGTTCCTTTAATATTTTTAGCTTACGCGTGTTTAATGAACGTGCGAGCGCCCACACTTCACGCACCGCTTCTACATCCACGAACTGCGACAGCTCAAACTGCTCCTCACTCATCGCCATTTCGACGATGTGATCTTCAATCGTGCTTTCCTTTAAACGACGCATGTGTGCAATTTGCGCAATCGTATAGCCCGCTTTATGTAGCTGTGCTGTTTGCTGTGCCGACTGTGTAACGAATGCCTCCACTTTAATACTTTGCGTTAGCGCCTGAAGAAGCGGTACGTTTTGCAGTTCAATTTGCCGCAGTACATGATGGAGTATACCAATAAATGTCAGCTGCGTATCAAGTATCTCCTCCTGCCTGTAATGCGCAAGCTGTGCCCATGAATAGCCTGGCACGTTCGCACCACTTAGTCGAAGTAGTAAAAGCTGTGCTGCTTCATCATCTAGCTCCTCACACACATTTGTTAGCTCCTCCTTTAGCACGGTGCCGAGCGTGCCACTGTCATACTGCGCCCACCGTAAAAAGTCGCGCACATACACCTGCACTACCTCATCTTTTTGCAGCGGTACAAATTGCATATCGTTTGCTTGTTGCTGCGATAGCGTTTGAACGGCGAGTGATAAACGCGCGAAAAAAAGATGCTCATTGCCCCGGTAATACCAGCCGTTAAAATAGAAAACGTCGGTCACTGGCTCAGCGATTACTTCATACGCCCCTTGCTCATCCACAAGAATGGCGCCATCGATTACGAGTTCCTTCACTGCTTCATCAAAGCGAGCGCGCGATAATTTTGGCAATAAGCCAAAGTACGGATATAATGAAAACAGCCCGACGTCTTGAATCGTTTGCCCAGACTTCTTCCCTTTTAGCAAATGAAACGGTGCAGAAACGGTGCGCTGCTGTTGAAAACGTTGTAGCAAATATAATAGAAGTTGTTTGAATTTCAAACTTAATTCCTCCGTTTTTAGTGTTTTTATTGAAAAGTCGGCAAATCAGCTTTAGAATAAGGTAGTAGCTTTTGGAAAGACAATTTTAAGGAGAGATTAACATGGCTAAATATACAATCGTAGATAAAGATACATGTATCGCTTGCGGCGCTTGTGGTGCAGCTGCTCCAGACATTTATGATTACGACGATGAAGGCATTGCATTCGTAATTTTAGATGATAACATGGGAACATGTGCAGTAGACGAAGATTTATTAGAAGATATGCAAGACGCATTCGAAGGTTGTCCAACTGATTCAATTAAAATCGCGGACGAAACATTCGAAGGTGACGCATTAAAATTCGAATAAGTACAGAAAAACGTAAGGGCGATGTCTCTTGCGTTTTTTCTTTTGCCGCCGCTCCGCCATACCCCCATTTCCCCATTTCCCCCTCTCTATCTTACATGCTACAAAAATTTTTTTCATGTAATTCCTGTCACAAACAAGCGACATACGTACAATTCTGACAAAAAATAATACACTCTCCTCCAAAATTCCATCAAAAACCTTAAATCCCTAGTTGACTTATATGTTTTTAATTATTATTATAGGACTATCCTAAATTGTTAGATAAATCGGAAAACACGAAACATTTTAGTTGCTGAATATTCAGGATACGATTTTGACACATTCAATAATAAGCAACTGACTGCAACAAACAGAGGGGGATTCACATGAGCAAAGTTTACATCGTCGGCGCTGGTCCAGGAGATGTTGATTTAATTACAGTAAAAGGTTTAAAGTGCATTCAGCAAGCAGACGTCATTTTATATGACCGTCTTATTAATAAAGAGTTATTATCTTATGCCAAGCCAAACGCTGAGTTAATTTTCGTTGGCAAGCTACCGAACTATCACGGCGTTATTCAAGATCGCATTCACTCACTGCTCGTACAGCACGCAAAAAAAGGCAAAATTGTGACACGCTTAAAAGGTGGCGATCCATTCGTCTTTGGACGCGGCGCTGAAGAAGCTGAAGTGCTGGCTGAGGCGAACATTCCATTTGAAATCGTGCCAGGTATTACGTCTGGTATCGCCGCTCCTGCATATGCAGGTATTCCGGTAACACATCGCGATCACGCATCAAGCTTTGCGATTGTCACAGGGCATATGCGTGAAGGAAAAGACGACGCGATTAAATGGGCGAACTTAGCACAAGGCGTTGATACGTTAGCGATTTACATGGGTGTTGGGAACTTACCTTACATCACAAGTCAGCTAATGAACAACGGCAAAGCAAAAACAACACCTGTTGCACTCATTCACTGGGGAACATCGCATAACCAACAAACGGTTACGGGTACGTTAGAGACGATTGTTAATATTGTCGCAGAAGCGAATATCGCAAACCCAAGCATGATCGTTGTCGGCGATGTTGTGAAAGTGCGTGACAAAATTCAATGGTTTGAACAAAAGCTTGCAAAAGACGCAATGCTTCAAGAAATTTCTGTATAAGTAGGTGAACAAAATGGAAGCAGTTTTATATGTAGCACATGGTACACGTGTGCAAAAAGGCATTGACGAAGCCGTTCGATTTATTGAAGCGGTGAAACAGACAGTCGCAACACCAATTCAAGAAATTTGTTTTTTAGAGCTGGCCGCACCATCCATTGTTGAAGGTGTAGAGCGATGTGTCACACAAGGTGCTACACACATTGCTGTCGTTCCGATTTTATTGTTAACCGCCAATCATGCAAAAGAGGATATTCCTGAGGAGCTTCATAAGGCACAGCAGCTCTTCCCTACCGTACGCTTTACAGTCGGCGCACCATTTGGCATTCATGAAAAATTAATTGATAGCCTTGCTGACCGTTTAGCACCGCATGCCGTGGAGCAGCATGCACGCATTTACTTAATCGGACGTGGCAGCAGTGACCCAGCGCCAAAACAGGATTTATCACGCATTGCATCTTTACTTAGCGAGCGGATTCAGCGCCCGGTCGATGTATGCTTTTTATACGGTGTTGGACCAACATTTGAAGAAACACTCCAACACATTCAGCAACAAAACGATGCGACACCGATTTATATTATCCCGTACTTACTGTTTAGTGGCTTATTGCAGCATCATATCGAAAAAACGATCCATTCATTACAATTCGATACAGCTAATGTAACGCTTTGTGCTCCACTTGGGTATGACGAAAATGTGCAGCATGTTTTAGCGCAGCGCACAAATGAAACATTACAGCAAATAAAGGAGCAGATTGCACATGGATAAACGTACAGAAAATCACGACGCGTCAATTGAGCAAGTGAAAAAACTATTGCGTGATCTTCAATACGGGTCCGTTACATTAGTTGTGCAAGATAACTATATCGTGCAAATTGAAAAAAGCGAAAAAATTCGGTTAAAATAACAATCTTTTACGAGGTGAACTACGTGAAATTACAAGTAAACAATAGCCCTTTTAGCGAAGAGCAAGTAACACTGTTAAACGACTTACTACCAAAATTAACGAGCGCACAAAAAAATTGGTTAAATGGCTACTTAGCTGCAACAAGTGCATCAGATGTCATTGTAGAAGAAATCATTGGCAACAACGCACCAACAGCACCACAAAAAACGCGCACCGTGACAGTGTTATTCGCCTCTCAAACAGGCAACGCACAAAACTTAGCGCAAAAATTAACGTTTGAACTACAAGCGCAAAACATCGAAGCAGAAGTGCTATCAATGGCGAAATTTAAGCCAAACAACTTAAAGAAAGTAGAAGACGTATTAATCGTTGCTAGCACGAACGGTGAAGGCGAGCCACCAGATAACGCAATTGGCTTCCATGAATTTTTACATTCAAAACGCGCACCAAAACTAGATAACGTACGTTACGCAGTGCTAGCACTTGGCGATACGTCATACGAGTTTTACTGCAAAACAGGTCACGACTTCGATAGCCGCTTTAAAGAGCTTGGTGCAGAGCAGTTATTACCAATCGTTGAATGTGACGTAGACTACGAAGAGCCAGCAGCAAAATGGTTCACAGACGTTCAAAATATTTTAGCGCAAGCAACAGCTTCAGCTGAAACAACACAAGCAACAGCAGTGGCTACTAGCGGCGTAGAATATACACGCAACAAGCCGTTCGCAGCAGAAGTACTTGAAAAAATTAACTTAAACATGACAGGCTCAAACAAACATACAGTACATTTAGAGCTATCTTTAGAAGGCTCAGGCATTACATATGAGCCAGGCGACAGCTTAGGGATCGTACCAAAAAACAACGTACAGCTAGTTGACGCATTAATTACGGCACTTGGCTTTGATGCAAACAAAATCGTAACAGATAAGCAAGTAACACTGCGCGATGCACTCATTAATGACCTTGAAATTACGGTATTATCAAAGCCGTTATTACAAAAAATCGCCGAGTTCACAACGCATAGCGACTTCCAAAACATCGTAAGCCAAACGTCAGTAAAAGATTTCGTTTACGGACGCGACGTATTAGATGTAGTCGAAGCATACGGGCCATTCACTTGGAACGAAGAGCAATTCGCTAGCCTTTTACGCAAAATTCCAGGTCGTCTGTACTCAATCTCAAGCGCTCAAGCAGCAGTAGACGAGGAAGTACACGTAACGATCGGTCGCGTAGGCTACGAGGCATACGGACGCGAGCGCTTCGGTGTTGCATCAACGCACATCGCAGACTCAATCGAAATTGGTGAAACAGTGAACGTTTACGTACACAAAAACCCGAACTTCAAGCTACCTGCTGAAGATCAACCAGCCATTTTCATCGGTCCTGGTACAGGGATTGCACCATTCCGTTCATTCTTACAAGAGCGTGAAGAAATCGGCGCGACGGGGGAATCTTGGTTATTCTTTGGAGAGCAGCATTTCGTAACGGACTTCTTATACCAAACAGAACTACAAGCGTGGTTAGCAAACGGTACATTAACGAACTTAAACGTAGCGTTCTCACGTGACACAGATCAAAAAATTTACGTACAGCACCGCATGCAAGAAGAAGCGGCTGAACTATACGAGTGGATCAAGCGCGGCGCTTACATTTACGTATGTGGCGACGAAAAGCATATGGCAAAAGATGTTGAGCAAACGTTAATCGACATCGTTGCAGCACAAGGCAACCAATCAACAGACGACGCAACAGCATTCGTCAAACAATTACAGCAAGACGGTCGTTATTTACGCGACGTGTATTAATGAGGGGGAACGAACGTTATGACAGAAAAAATTAAAATCGCACCACAAGATGGCGGTTTCAGTGATGTAGAACGCATTAAAACGGAAAGTAACTACTTACGCGGTACGTTAGCTGAATCAATGGTTGAGCCAATTAGCTCTGGTATTAACGACGACGACAACCGTTTAATGAAATTCCACGGCTCTTACTTACAAGATGACCGCGACGTACGTTCAGAGCGCGCGAAGAAAAAATTAGAGCCAGCTTACCAATTCATGGTGCGCGTACGAACTCCAGGCGGCGTGGCAACTTCGAAGCAATGGTTAGTAATGGACGAAATGGGCGACAAGTACGGTAACGGCTCATTAAAATTAACGACGCGTCAAGCATTCCAAGTACACGGTATTTTAAAATGGAACGTTAAAAAGTACATGCAAGAAATTAACGACGTACTACTTGACTGTATCGCAGCATGTGGTGACGTAAACCGTAACGTAATGTGTAATGCGAACCCATTCATCTCAAACTTACACAAAGAAGCGTATGACATTTCTTCAAAAATTAGTGAGCATTTACTACCGAAAACACGTGCTTACCACGAGCTTTGGTTAGACGGTGAAAAAGTAGAAGCAACACCTGACCGCGAAATGGAACCAATTTACGGTGAGCTTTACTTACCACGTAAATTCAAAATCGGTATGGCCATTCCACCGTTAAACGACGTGGATGTGTATTCACAAGATATCGGCTTAATCGCCATTATTGAAAACAACGAATTAATCGGCTTTAACGTACTTGCTGGTGGCGGTATGGGTATGGCACACGGCGACGACACAACGTATCCACAACTTGGGCGCTTCGTAGGCTACGTGCCAAAAGATAAAGTGATTGACGTTTGTGAAAAAATCTTAACAATCCAGCGCGACAACGGGAACCGTGTAGAGCGTAAAAACGCACGCTTCAAATATACAGTTGACCGTCTTGGCATCGACGTTGTAAAGCAAGAGCTATTTGACCGTCTTGGCTACGAGTTAGAAGAATTACGCGAATTCAACTTCGAGCATTCAGGCGATCGTTACGGATGGGTGCAAGGCGAAGATAAAAAATGGCACTTCACATTATTTATCCAAAGCGGTCGTGTAAAAGACTTCGACGGCTACCCACTAAAAACAGGCTTACGTGAAATTGCGAAAATCCACACAGGTGAATTCCGCATGACAGGTAACCAAAACTTAGTGATTGCGAACGTGTCTACACAAAAGAAAAAGAAAATCGAAGCATTAATCGCTGAATACAACTTAACAGCTGGTGAGCATTACTCAGCGTTACGCCGCAGCTCAATCGCTTGCGTATCATTCCCTACATGTGGCTTAGCGATGGCTGAAGCAGAGCGCTACTTACCATCATTAATCGAAAAGCTAGAAACCGTTGTGGACGAAGCAGGTATTCGCGACAAAGAAATCATCATTCGTATGTCAGGCTGCCCGAACGGCTGTTCACGCGCGGCACTTGGTGAGATCGGCTTCATCGGTAAAGGTCCTGGTAAGTACAACTTATACTTAGGCGCAGCACATGATGGCAGCCGCTTAAACAAAATGTACAAAGAAAACATCGGCGAAGAAGAAATTTTAGCTGAGCTTACACCGATTTTACAACGCTACGCAAAAGAGCGTAATGAAGGCGAACACTTCGGTGACTACGTAATCCGCGCAGGCTATATCGCGGCAACGACAGACGGCACGAACTTCCATAAAGAGCTACAAAACGTATAATTGAGCAAGCCCTTACACGATTGTCACAGTTGTGTAGGGGTTTTATTATGTACACTGCCATCAACTTATTCGTTCCCTCTTTACGCCTCGCTCGTTTCATGTTACACTAGTCATTAGTAACAGGTACTAATACTACATATTACAAAGGGGTTTATACAATGTCTTTACAACTTTCAAACAAAACATACGTCGTAATGGGTGTCGCAAACGAGCGCAGCATTGCATGGGGTGTCGCAAAGCGCTTACTTGAAGAGCAGGCAACCGTTATTTTTACATATCGCAAGGATCGTTCAAAATCAAAAATCGACAAGCTTTTAGCTGATTACACAGACAGCAACACCGCTACGTTCATGTGTGACGTCAACAGCGACGAAAGCATTCAGCAGGCATTTACACAAATCGGCGAGCAGTACGGTCAAATTGATGGCGTCGTACACTCGGTTGCATTTGCGAACGCAGAGGACTTACGCACAAACTTTATTAACACATCTCGTGACGGCTATGCGTTTGCACAAGATTCGAGCGCTTATTCACTTGTCGCTGTCGCAAAAGCAGCTCAACCGTACTTCACACCGAACGCAAGCATCGTGACAATGAGCTATTTAGGTGCTGAGCGCGTATTACCAGGCTATAACGTCATGGGTGTTGCAAAAGCAGCTCTTGAAGCAGCTATGCGCTACTTAGCATACGACTTAGGTGAACAAGGCGTGCGCGTCAACGCGATTTCAGCTGGTGCCATTCGTACGCTTGCTGCTAAAGGTGTGCCGAGCTTCAACGATATTTTACATAAAGTCGAGGAGCAATCACCACTGCGTCGCAACACGAACCAAGCGGAAGTTGCGGATATGACACTCGTGATGCTATCACCACTATCTCGCGGTGTAACAGGCGAAACGATTTATGTCGATAGCGGCTATCACATTATGGGTTAATACAAGTACTGCGCGGCATGCTTCCTGTGTGCTGCGCATTTTTTCATCCTATTTTCTCCATAAATCTAAGCATTCTCCCCCTCTATCTCATCCTTTTCATCAAGGTACTTTTAACCTATCAACAAAAATAAAACATTATACCTAATTTTAGCCTTCTAAATAAACCAAATATCCCTTATAATAAATGCACATGTTAAGTTTTGGAGGGTGGGTCACGAATGAATATGAGTCAAAATCAACGGTTGCTGGAGCTATACGAACGATTAATGAATGGAGAACATATTAAGAAGTCCGTAGAAGCACAGCACTATCAAGTGTCACCGAAAACCATTCAGCGAGATATTGAAGATTTGCGCACAATGTTTACGGCAAATGGACATGTCGAGCTACCATATAATAAAAAAACAAACTCGTACGCTTTATCATCTTACAACCGCGCGATTAACGGCTCGATTGCTTATGCGCTGTTTAAAATTTTATTTGATTCACGCGCCTACACACAAGAAGAGCTGCATACAATTAAAGATGTGCTGCTAAATGTCACGGTCGTACATGATCGTAAACAGGTAGAAAATCTTGCGAAAAATGAACTTATTCACTATACCCCAGTGAAAAAGCGCTCGCCTTTATCGCTTATCGAAAGCGTATGGCAGCTTGCAAATGCGAGTTCGCAATCGCAATACGTTGACATTTATTATTTGAAAGAGCATGACAAGACTGCCTCCTATCGACGCATTAAACCACTTGGCGTCATGTTTTCGGAATATTATTTTTACATCATCGCGTACGACGCAACGAAGGATGACAAATTTCCGATTACGTTTCGCATCGACCGCATCATCGACTTCACCGTGCTACAAATGAAATTTTCACAGCCGCATAGCTCTCGTTTTGAAGAAGGCATGTTTCGTAAGCGTGTTCAATTCATGCACACGGGTGAACTCATTTATTTAAAGTTCAAATTTACGGGACGTTCACCGCAAGCTGTACTCGATCGTTTGCCTACTGCGAAACTAACGAAAAAGGACGACCATTTTATCGTCACAGCAGAAGTGTTCGGGCGCGGCATTCAAATGTGGCTACTGTCGCAGGCGCAATACGTCGAAGTGTTAGAGCCACGTTCGCTGCGTGATGAAATGAAGGCGACGATTAAGCAAATGCTCGCTTGCTATAACTAAACACCAACTCGGTTCTTTTGTGAGCCGGGTTATTTTTGTTGTAACGCAAAAAAGCCGCGAAATGATCGCGACTCTTTTGTAAATCAAATTAGAACATTTTCATATATTGGTCGCGCTCCCACGGATGAACGTGCGTGCGGAACATGTCGAACTCGATTTCTTTTGCTTCTTTAAAGTTGTAGTAAATGTGTTCGCCTAACGCTGCTTTTACAACGTCATCACCGTCTAATGCGTATAGTGCCGCTTCAAGTGATGCTGGTAAGTTCGCAATGCCGTTTTCCGCGCGTTCTTGTGCATTCATCACGTAAATGTTGCGGTCCACTGGTGCTGGCGGTGTAATGCTGTTTTTCACGCCGTCTAAACCTGATGCTAAAATAACTGCCATCGCTAAGTACGGGTTCGCTGATGGATCAACCGAGCGTAACTCAACGCGTGTTGATAAGCCGCGTGAAGCTGGAATACGAATTAACGGTGAGCGGTTTTGTGCTGACCATGCAACGTAACAAGGTGCTTCGTAGCCTGGCACTAAACGTTTGTACGAGTTTACAGTCGGGTTTGTTACCGCTGTGAAGCCTTGTACGTGCTTTAACACACCAGCCATGAAGTGACGCGCTGTTTCTGAAAGTTGTAACTCTGAACCTTCATCCCAGAATGCGTTTTTATCGCCTTGGAATAGTGATAAGTTAAAATGCATGCCTGAGCCGTTTACACCAAATAGTGGTTTTGGCATGAATGTTGCGTGCAAGCCGTGCTTACGTGCGATTGTTTTAACAACTAGCTTGAACGTTTGGATATTGTCGCATGCAGCGATCGCATCTTCGTATTTAAAATCGATTTCGTGCTGACCTGGTGCTACTTCGTGGTGAGACGCTTCAATTTCAAAGCCCATCTCCTCAAGCTCTAGCACGATATCACGGCGGCAGTTTTCACCTAAATCCGTTGGGGCCAAGTCGAAGTAGCCACCGTCGTCATTTAATTCAAGTGTTGGCTGCCCTTTTTCGTCTAATTTAAATAAGAAGAATTCCGGCTCTGGTCCTAAGTTGAAATGTGTGAAACCAAGCTCCTCCATTTCCTTTAAGACGCGCTTTAAGTTTGAGCGTGGATCGCCTTCAAACGGAGAACCATCAGGACGGGCAATGTCACAAATGAAGCGTGCTACTTTTCCTTTTTCAGCTGTCCAAGGGAAAATCATGAATGTATCGTAGTCTGGACGCAGGTACATGTCTGATTCTTCGATGCGCACGAAGCCTTCAATTGATGAACCGTCAAACATCATTTTATTGTCTAACGCTTTGTCTAACTGGCTTACTGGAATTTCAACGTTTTTAATTGTGCCTAAAATGTCTGTGAATTGTAAACGAATGTACTTTACATTTTTATCTTGCACTAATTGTTTAATATCCTCTTTTGTGTATTTCCCCATCTTGCTTCACTCTCCTAATATGTATTATATTTTATGGCCCTGCGCTATTCAGAATATTGGGAATATTTTTCCGCTAGTTATCCTGATGTTCGTTGCAGCATTTGGGCCTGCATTTCTTCACGTAAAATGGCACGCAGCTCTTGATCTGAAATTTTCAGCGTATCCGGTCGTTTTGCCGTTTTTCCTGCCGCCTTCATGTCAAATACGAGCTTCACACCCGCCATGTTAATCCCTTGCTCTAACAGTTCACGTACCTCTAACAATGCGTCGATATCGTTTAATGAAAACATGCGACGATTGCCTTCCGTTCGCTGTGGTGAAATTAAATGATGCTCCTCATAATAGCGAATTTGACGCGCCGTTAAATCGGTAATTCTCATAACAGTGCTAATCGATAATAGCGGAATCGCTTTTCTATCTTGTTGACTCATGTTAACTACCTCCTCTTCACATGTATTACTTTACCATCCTGTAAGTTCTATACGCAAGTACATGTAAGGAAAAATAACATATCCTTTTTCGAACGAATTTATCTCACATTTAGATAGAAAAAAATCCCTATTTTTTGTATTTTTCGATAAATGAAGCGATGACAAGCTTTTGCGCTATGGTGATTTTTGCGACAATGTGCGGGAATTTTGTTTCGGAGAGGAACATGAGGTTTTACCGCTCGTCATTATAACTTGAAGTTGTTTTTCACGTCGAGGCAGGCTTTCCGCGGGAGTCCGCCTCTCGTTACAAGCAAACCTAATTTTATACATTAACCAATTATACTTATAAGTAACATGATGAAGTCCGCTTCGTACAGATCACTCGAGCAACTTTTCTCTTTATGCTAACTTATATCAAGCGTGTTGATTAGCCAGTTAATTGGCACTTCGCGTATAGCATTTATTTCAGCTTATGTGCTAAAAATCATGGCTTTCAATTTATAGCAATGGCTAATCAACAGACCTGAACTTATATATTTTACTGCTAACTATTGGTTGAACATATCATCATAAAAAAATCGCCCTCGCAACAAATTGCTGCGGGGCGATTTTTATATTGTTTACACTGCTGGCGTATACGATTTTCGCTGCTTCGCGATCCACGTATGCATCGTGCGATATAGTAAAAGCATAATCACTGTTAGCAGCACACCTTTTACGATGTTGAATGGTAAAATACCAAGCACGATTGTTTCATACATATCGAACGTGCCCCAACCTAATAAATATGTGTACATCGGTAAGAACGCAACGTAATTTAAAATGCTCATTCCGATAGCCATTGCGATTGTACCTGCTACTAAACCTGTTGCTAATGCTTTTGTTGATTTTAATTTTTTGTAAATGTAGTACGTCGGTAAAATGAATAAAATGCTTGTCGCTAAGTTTGCCATATGCCCTACTGGTACGCCTGTTGGAGCGCCTGAGAAAATCCAGTCTAACACGTTTTTAATAAGCTCCACTGTAATGCCTGCTACTGGACCCATAATGATTGTCGCAAGCAATGCTGGCACGTCGCTAAAATCGATTTGTAAAAACGCTGGAAACCATGGTAATGGGAAGTTTAAAAGCATTAAAATAAATGAAATACTACTTAACATCCCGATTGTGACAAATGCACGAAGTTTTTGACTTTGTTTACCCATAAGTAACAACTCTCCTCTTGCTGACCATCTCGCTAAGAAGAAAGGACAGTATACATGCACACGCCTACATAAAAAACCCCTTACCAATGAACTGATAAGGGAGAAATAGGTACACGAAATAAGCGTTTGTGAACGATTTATTTTGCCGTAGCGAAATAAACAGTTGTCAACACACTGCTCGACTATGCGCGTCATGAATGACTGCACCTTCACCTTCTCCCATCCAGACTATACTGTCGGCTTTGGAATCACACCAAATCCTGCACGAAAAACTATCGGCTCGCGGGCTCGAAACGCTATACGGTCACATCCTCCAATTACGGTCGGAAGCGACACACGTTAATTACCGCCGGTCGGGAATTACACCCTGCCCCGAAGATGAATCAATATTAAATTTTGTATACATTTATTATACATGTTTTTAATTCAAAGTAAATAACTTTGCTTTTGAATTTTTTAATGCTCAATCGGCAGCTCAAATGTAAATGTAGTGCCGACGTTTTGAATACTGTCTACTCTAATCGTACCATTATGTGCTTCGACGATATTTTTTGCAATCGCTAAGCCAAGCCCTGTGCCACCTTTACCGCGTGTACGTGCTTTATCTGCTTTGTAGAAGCGTTCAAACACAAACGGTAAATCTTCTTTTGGAATGCCTTGCCCTGTGTCGCGTACTTCAATACGAGCTGTGCCGACTTGACGCCAAACAGACACTTGCACCGTACCGTCTTGTGGTGTGTAGCGTAGGGCGTTGTCAATTAAGTTCGTTATTACTTGCTCGATGCGGTCCTCGTCCATTTCGATAAAATAGTCGTCTGTATATTCGGATACAAAGCGTAGCGTTACCTGCTTCTCGCGGGCAATTTGGCTAAATTTGTACGTCATGCGCTCAAACGTTGACGCGACTGGTAAAAAGTCTTTGTACAGGCGCATTTTGCCCGATTCTGTACGTGCAAGCGTTAATAAATCCGAGACGAGACGGTTCATGCGCTGTGATTCGTCGTAAATAATGCGAATCATTTCGTCCTTTTCTTCCTCGCTTTGCACGACGCCGTCAATAATTGCCTCTGAGTAGCCTTGTAGCATCGCAATTGGTGTGCGCAGCTCGTGCGATACGTTCGATACGAAATCTGCACGCAGCTTATCTAATCGGTGCTGCTCCGTTTTGTCACGAATGACGACAAGCGCCCCTCGCACTGTGTTGCCGCTATATAACGGGCTAAGTGAAATAATTAAGTAGCGCCCACCAATTTCTACGCGCTCTGATAAATGATCTTCAAAATGCAGCACGTGGTCGAGCATATGATACAGCTCTGGTGGTAAATGCTTCGTCGATTCGTCGTATGCTTTTTGTGCGTACCATTCTTGCAGCTGCTTTTCGGCAAGCGGGTTCGTCACTAAAATCGTCTCGTCGCGGTTAAACGTAATGACTGCATCGGTCATTGACGTTAAAATGCTTGAAAGCTGCTCTTTTTCTTGGTTACTGACTTCTAAATGGTGATGTACTTGACGCGCCATTTTGTTAAAAGCAGTCGCAAGCTGTCCAATCTCGTCGTTACCTTTATATTCAACTTTCGTATCAAACTTGCCTTTTGCGACTTCGAATGCAGCCTCTCGCATACGACGCAGTGGCAGCGTAATGCGGCTTGATAAGAAGAACGCAAAAAACGTCGTCAGCACGAATGCGATGATGGCAGAGATAAAGACGATGCGTGTCGTTTGCGTCGTCGCCTCACGTAGCGCTGCAGGTGATTCGTAAATAAAAATTGCCCCGTGTTCCGCCGTTTCTGCATCAATTGGGAAGCCAAGTACCACGTATTTTTCGATGCGGTTTTCTTCGATATTTGACGGCAGCATCATTTCGCGCACGATCGGCTGATTCGTTACGTACACATCGTCGAATTTATTGCTCGTAAAAATTTCTGTTTGAATGCGTTCTTGATTAATGCCCTCTTGCACTGAAAACGCAATGTTCATTTTGTCGGTCGCAATGAGCGCGTTCGTGTGCTGTGGTAAAATGTCTTGCACAATCGTTAACGTACGTGCAGGGTCCTCATTGTCGTCAATGAGCTTTGCAATCGTCGTCGCGGTTTGACGCAAAGAGCTCTCAGCTTGCTCGGTATGGTAGTCTTCTAAAAACTCCAGCATCAGCACCGTAAAAACAAATACAATAAATGAAACGAGAAGCAATATGGTTACCCATAGCTTCCCGACTACACTTCGCCATATTTTATTCATTCACGACCTCGAATTTATAGCCGACGCCCCATACCGTAACAATCATTTTCGCGGCGTTTTCAGATACGCGGTTTAGCTTTTCGCGTAAACGTTTTACGTGCGTATCAACCGTACGTAAGTCGCCGAAGAAATCATAATGCCACACTTCTTTTAATAGCTGCTCACGGTCAAATACTTTGTCTGGTGATTTCGCTAAAAAGTATAGCAGCTCGTACTCTTTCGGTGTTAAGTTCACTTCAATGCCATCTGCTGTAACGCGGTGTGCATCGTGGTCAATCGTTAGGTGCGGGAATACGACTAAATCTTTTGAAGACGACGGATTGACAGTCGGTGCAAATGCCGCGGAACGACGTAAAATCGCTTTGACGCGCAACACGACTTCACGCGGGCTAAACGGCTTGACGATGTAATCATCTGCCCCAAGCTCGAATCCTTGTACGCGGTTTGCTTCTTCCCCTTTCGCCGTCAGTAAAATAATTGGCGTCGTTTTCTTTTCGCGCAGCTCGCCGCACATTTCAAGCCCATCTTTTTCCGGCATCATAATATCTAATAAAATACAGTGATAATCAAAGTCTAGCGCTTTTTGCAACGCTTGCTCACCATTTTCAGCTTCTTCAACGTGGTAGCCTTCACGCTCTAAATACATTTTTAACAGACGACGAATACGATCCTCGTCATCTACTACTAAAATCGTAATATTTTCTGACACAAGGCAAACCCCTTTCATACTTACTTACCTCTCATTTTACATATTGTTGACACAAATGAAAAGAGAAAGAGCGACAATGCCCGATAAATCAGCGCTTTTCATGAAAAAAGCGCATACATCTGTCGCTCTTTTACAATGAAAAGTGCGAAATGTTTCATAACCTTTCTGATATTTTTGTGAAATCTGTATAAAACAATCGACAAAAAAAGAGAGGGCTGCGTGTATAGAGGCTGCTGAAAAACTAAAAAACGCGGAAATTCATTGTAATTAACTTTGAATTCCGCGTTTTCCTATGTAATAAAAGTCGATTTATACTAAAAGAATTAGCGTAAATCGACTTTTTCAGTGCCCTCGCGTGTATACAGCACCTCTCCTCGTTTACGCCGCGTATGAATGCAGCCCAGCAATAATTAAGTTCACTGCAACTAAATTAAACATAATAATGACGAAGCCGACAACCGCAAGCCACGCTGATTTTTTCCCTTCCCATCCTTTTGATAGACGAAGATGTAAAAAGGCGGCATAAAACAATGCGGTAATGAGTGCCCATACTTCTTTCGGGTCCCATCCCCAATAACGTCCCCATGCTTGTTGCGCCCAAATCATCGCAAATAATAGCGCACCGAGCACGAAAATCGGAAAGCCGATCACGACAGCACGGTAGCTAATTTCATCGAGCAGCTGTAAGTTAACGCGCTGAAATAGTGGCTTACACATATTCGTAATCGAGCGACGTGCACGTAAACGAATGAGTACATATAGCACTGTACCGAATAAAAATGCCCACGTCACGGTCGTTAGCTTTTTCGCATTAATGACTGGTGGTGTTTCAACAAGCGGTGTAAACGTATCGTCTAGCTGCTCGTATTCATTCATCCCCCAAATGGCAGGCATCGTGTACGTAATGCTCGCCTCTTTGCCTTCTTTGTCGATGTAGTTAAAATTGGATTCATATTGCATCGATGAGAACGTAATCGTCGCAGCCACGAAGCCGACAACGACGATAAGCGTATACATAATGCCCTCTAGTACGATTGACTCTTTCGTACGCTTGTTTGTATCGACATTTTTTAATAAATAAATGAGCCCTGCAACAGCACCGATCGCAAAAATCGCCTCACCCATCGCCGCACAAATAACATGAATCGTAAGCCAATTTGATTGCAGCGACGGCACGAGCGGTGAAACGTCGCGGTCAAACATCGCCGCATAACCAATGACTAAAATGGCAAGCGGCAGCGCAACAACGCCAAGTGCAGGCAGTCGGTACATGAAATAAATGACTAAAAATGCGCCGACGATAAACATGCCAAACGCTGCGGTAAACTCAAACATATTGCTGACGGGCGCGTGCTTGACGTGAATCCAGCGCGTCATGAAGTAGCCGACGTTTAAGATGAACGACACGACCGTAATTGCGACAGCGTACGTTTCCCATTTCGTGCGCGGTCCTTTTTGTGCAGACTGCTTAATGGCGCCACCAAATAATAACGTCGCCACTAAATATCCGATAAATGCACTAAATAATAAATAGCCACTTAGCTGTAATAGCGTCACTGCGCATCATCCCCCTTTTGTTGTTGCGGTTCCTCGTCTAGCTGATCGACGACGTGCGGTAGCTGCACCGCTTCTTCTAGTCGCTTCATATCCTTTTGCATGCTAAACCAGTTTTTATTCGTATGCGCTGCGACGTATAGCGTATCGTCTTGCACAAGCAACCAAATGCGACGGTGCTGCCAATACGAGCCCATTGCGACACCGATTAAGAAAATAATACCGCCAACGAATAAAATCGGAATCGTGTGGTCAAGGCGAATCGTTAAGCCCGAAATGTCCGTAAACTCCGTTGACACGAAGCGCATTTGATACACATTATCCCCGAGCGGCTCCATCGTTTGCTGAATGCCGACGAAGCTCGTTTCGCCATTTGGTTTGTCTGGTGTAAACATTTTAAATAGAAACGCTGGATTTGTCGGGAAGCGTGAACCAGTTTGTGGCTCGCCCTCCTCAAAGCCTGTAAAATGCGGATAATAGCCGATGATGTCAATGCGTGTTTGTTCATCGATAACGTACGACGTTTCTGGATTGTATAAATCAATCGTCACTTCACCGAGAGATTGCTGCGTCTCTTTATTCGTCAGCGCAAACGTCATCGTCTTCAGCTCATCGTTTAAGCGATAATCCATTTGATAAAACGCATAGCCCGCTTCCTTTAACGGGTGATTGACGCGAATCGCATATTCCTGCACGACTTCTAAGTTCGACGTATCACCAGGCAATGCGCCCTCTGGCTGTTTATACAGCACGACGTTCGTTTGGAAGTTTTTTGCGACCGTGTTGACGCCTTGCTCTGCCATTGATGCCGTTTGCTCTTGCTCATCATGCAGCTCTAAAATAAACTCTTTGTTTTCTAAAAAGTAGCCGTCCATACCTGGCACCGCTGCAATTTGACCTTCGCGCGCCCACATCGAGTCGTCCACGTACATGCCTGGTACGACGCGCAGCATCACTCCGCCTAGAAAAATAATTAAGCCGACGTGGTTCACGTACGCCCCGTAGCGAGCGAAGCGGTTTTTTTCCGCAAACACCGCGCCGTCTTCTGTGCGTACATTATATTTCATTTGTTTGAGCGTATCGGTAGCTTGCTGTAAGTCAACGTCATTGCTTCCTTGTGCAAATAGACGCTGACGCTTTAAAAAGCTCGTGTGCCGCTTCACACGCTGATTTGTTAATGATTTATGTAACGGAATGCCGCGGTCTAAGCTTGCGACAATGATCGACACGCCGAGCAAGCCGACGATGACTTGAAACCACCACGTCGTATACAAATCAGCAAGCCCGAGCGCGTAATAGATTTTGCCAAACGTGCCGTATACATTTTCATAATACGCACCTGCATTTTCCTCCGTAGCAGGAATGAAAAACGCTTGCGGTAAAAATGTGCCGATTGCCGCAGCGACGAGCGTAATGACGATGAGTGAGACGCCTACTTTCACGCTTGAGAAAAAGTTCCACACTTTATCGATCCACGACGCATTGTACGTTTTTGAGCGTACAGCTGAGCCTTCATAGCGCATATCGGCTACTTTCTTTTCCTTTTCTTCATCCGTTAGCGGCCTGCCACATTGTATACATAAATGCGTGCCGTACGGATTTTGCTGTCCACATTCACACGTGTTCGTTTTCATGTAAAAACCCCTTATCGTTGCGACATTTGTGCAGTAGTAGCGCCTGGCTTAATCGACTCCATATGCGCAGCGATTTGCTGTTCGCTCATTTCGCCTGTAATAATATTTGTGACGACGCCAAACTCATCGATTAAAATCGTTGCCGGTAAATGAATGATGCTATACGCGTATTTCACATCCCCTGTCGTATCGATTGCTACAGGGAACTTTAAGTTATGTTGACGCATGAAATTTTCGACTTCAAACGTCGATTGCTCGATGTTTACCGCTAAAATTTCAACACCTTGCTCCTCGTACACCGCATATTGGCGCGTCATCGCAGGCATTTCTTTTTTGCACGGCTCACACCACGTACCCCAAAAGTTTAAAAATACCCCTTTGCCGCGATACTCCGATAGCGTGCGCGTATTCCCTTCTAAATCAACGAGCGAAAAATTAGGTGCGTCGTCGCCAATTTTGAGCACTTTCCGCTCGCCAACGCCACCGCTATTGACGATTGCATACACAATGGCGACCGCAAGCAGCGCTAAAATACTTCCACGCATGATACGGCGCTTTTTCTTTTTATCCATCAGCTCACATCCTTTATGTACGTCCATTACTAATAGTATAGCAAAAAGTAATAATTACTGTTAATTAAGCGCATTTATTCTCGAAAAACATATAAAAGATGCTGAATGTCACATGACACCCAGCACCTTTTGTTATCCGATTGTTCCTGTTTCCGCTAATACGCGCAGCTGCTTCACTTCATGCTTTGAAAGTTGACGATATTCACCTGGTGTTAAGTTCCCTAAATCAAGGAAAGCGAAACGCTCACGCTTTAATTTCACAACAGGTGTGCCGATTGCTTCAAACATACGACGCACTTGACGGTTACGCCCTTCATGAATCGTAATTTCACAAATCGCTTTGCCTGCTGTTTCGTCAAACGACATCATGCTCACTTTCGCTGGAGCCGTTTTGCCGTCTTCTAACTTAATGCCGCGCTGTAATTTTTTTAAGCCGTCGATCGTCGGAATGCCTTTTACACGCGCCACGTACGTTTTATCAATTTTGAATTTCGGGTGCGTCATTAAGTTCGCAAACTCACCGTCGTTCGTAATTAATAATAAACCAGACGTATCGTAGTCAAGACGACCGACTGGGAAAATACGCTCGATGACATGCTTACCGAAAATGTCGATTACCGTTTGACGACCTTTATCATCTGTTACCGCTGAAATGTAGCCGCGTGGTTTATATAGTAGGAAGTATACTTTATCTTCGTTTTCTAATTTCACACCGTTTACTTCAACTGTATCTGAATTCGATACTTTTGTGCCAAGCTCTTTGATAACTTGACCATTTACTTTTACTTTACCTTCTAAAATTAACTGCTCTGCTTTGCGACGTGATGCTACACCTGCATAAGCAATTACTTTTTGTAATCGTTCCATCGTTTCACCTCATTAAATTCGTACATCTATACGTCCCATGTACGCCTTACGTTTTGTGCCGTAAATAACTAGTATACCGCTAATTCGTGTCGTTTTCAAAAGCTTCTTGGAATTTCGTCATAAATAAATCTGCTTCGGTGCTCGCTTCCTCGACTTCAGCGTCTGGTAATGGCGGCAGCTCGCGCAAATCATTCAACCCAAAAAAGTTTAAAAACTCACTCGTCGTCCCGTATAAAATCGCGCGTCCCGTTCCTTCTACGCGACCGATCTCTTGAATTAAGCCTTTTGATACGAGCGTTTGAATTGGACGCTCACATTTTACGCCGCGCAGCTCCTCCACCTCAACACGCGTAATCGGTTGCTTGTAGGCCACGATTGCTAGCACCTCTAAAGACGCCTGTGACATCGATTGCGTCGACGGGTTTTCAACAAGCTTTTGAATCGTTTCTGCCATCGACTGCTTCGTCACGAGCTGATACGTCCCCGCAAGCTCCTTAATCGTAATGCCGCGCGTATCGTCTTCATCGAGCTGCTGCTTTAGTTCAGCAAGCTGCGTCGCTACTTCTGCTTTATCGCGCTCTAAAATGACAGCAAGCTGTGCAAGTGTCAAGCCATCATCGCCCACGACAAATAATAAACTTTCCATTTTACTCTGTATCGTCATCGTCTTCAAACTCCTCTTTTATAAGCACCACTTGTAAATCATCGAAATTATGTGGCTGCTCGACCATAATCATTTGGCGCTTCATCAGCTCCAGCAGCGATAAAAATGTCACGACAAGCTCACTTTTATCCTCATACGGAAACAGCATCGAAAACATCGCCTTGCCTTCACTTTGCTGTAGTGCTGTCACGACGCTGCGCATTTGGGCTTTAATCGAAAATTCCGCACGCTTTACGGTCGTTTGCACAGGCGCACGTAGCTGTTTACGGCGCAGCATTTTTTGAAACGCCCCGAGCATGTCGTATACGTTAATATTCGGGTCAAATAGCTGTAGCTGCTCGACCGATGCTAAATGCGATAAGTCAGTCGGTGAGCGTGTAAAACTACGCGCTCGCTCCTCTTCTAGCTGTTGTAAGCTTTGCGCTGCTTCTTTATATTTTTTATATTCAATTAGTCGCGCAACAAGCTCTTCACGCGGGTCAGGTGCGTCAAGCTCAAACGTCTCGTCCTCAAGCTCCCCTTCATGAATCGGCAGCAACATACGACTTTTAATGGCCAGCAACGTCGCAGCCATTACTAAATACTCGCTTGCTTCATTTAACTCAAGCTCCTTCATCGCGTGAATATGCTCGATATATTGCGATGTAATTTGTGCCATCGGAATATCATATATATCAATTTCCAAACGGTGAATTAAATGTAATAATAAATCAAGCGGGCCGCTAAATGCATCGACCTTTACTTCATATGTCATGTAGATCCATCCTGTCATTGTTAATCAAAACTATTCGTTTTCCTACGTGTGTTGATTAGCGAAGAATCGGCTGATTGTGCTAAGCGACTCGCTTTCCTGGGGCTCGGCTCAAGCCTCCTCACCGCGAGCGGTTGCGGGGTCTTGAGTCACGAGCTTTTCCCCTAGGAGTCTCGTCGCGCACGCTCAGCTATTATAATGTTATCGGTCATTCAAATTAAGAAAAAAACGATAATTCAACTGTATAACAATGGCTAATCAACACACTTTTTAAAATTCCCTCCGCTTTAGCGAAGCACGTTTATCTCATTTTAGTATAGAGGAAGTGAACGACAATTGCATCCATTGTGTCACCCATTGTTTATCGATTATATCACCTATTTTAACGGCAATCATGACTATTTTGAATGCCATGAAGTGCTTGAGGAATATTGGAAGGACGTTGCACCGGGCGATAAGCGTCACCCGCTCGTTGGCTACGTACAAATTGCAACGGGCATGTATCATTGGCGCCGAGGTAATACGAACGGAGCGAGGCGCATTTTCGAAAAAGGCATGACGTTGCTTACCGCTCCGACTGACGCACGCTTCACCGACTATATCGACATGAAGCAGCTGCATGACGACTGTACACGAGCGTTACAGCGCATGCAAGACGGCGAAACGTTTTGCGCCTTTACGATGCACGTTACAAACGACGCACTGCAAATCGCCGTCGCACAACGCACAGAGCAGCTTGAACCAGCCGATGCATCGTTTTTACTGCATAAGCATAAGCTGCGCGACCGCTCTGACGTATTGCAAGCACGCGCACAAAAAATCGCAAGCAAACAAAAATGACCGCGCAGTGGCGGTCATTTTTTTATAGTTGTTTCATGCATTTTTCAATAAGAGACTGATTCGCTTCCACCGATTGTAGACGCGTGACGTTTGGCAAAGCTTCCACCGCTTCTACCATGCAACGCGCAATACCCTCTCCACGATGGCTCGGCATGACAGACACGTGCTGCACATACGCTGTTTCGCCGTCATGCTGCACACCGATTAAGCCTAAATATTCGTCATTTTGTTTCCATAAATAGAGCTGCCACGTTTCTTCCGTTTCGTAACAACACATCGTCTCTCGTAGCTTTTTCAAATCCTTCTGCTCCGGGTTGAATGATAATAACCCCATTGCTAATTTTTCAAAAGCTTTTTTGTAACGACATAACATTTGTTTAATCCCTCATCTTTTAGTAATCACGTAATTTCACATGACATATGCTACACGATTTCAAGCAGAAGGGCAAATTTTATTCCAATATTTAGGTTAAAATATACGAAAGTACGTTCGTTACAACGTTTTGGTGCGACTATTTTAATGTAAGTGGTAAGTCATTTTGTACTAAATCTTCGTAGCTCTCACGACGTACAACTAACTGATGCTTGCCTTCTTCTACGAACACAACAGCTGGACGTGGTACGCGGTTGTAGTTTGAAGCCATTGAGTAGCCGTATGCACCTGTACAGAACATCGCTAACGTGTCGCCTGCTTCTGCTTTTTGTAGCGCTGCGTCTACGATTAATTTATCGCCTGACTCACATAGTTTACCCGCTACTGTGTACGTGTAATCCGCTGCTTCGTTCGCTTTATTTGCGATCACCGCTTCGTATTTTGCATCGTATAATGCTGGGCGAATGTTATCGCTCATCCCACCGTCTACTGCGATGTATTCACGCACGCCAGGCACTTCTTTATGAGAGCCAATTGTGTAAAGTGACGTTCCTGCATCGCCGACTAATGAACGACCTGGCTCGATCCAAATTTGTGGCACGTCTAGGTTTAACTTCGCCGCTTCTTCCTTCACGACTTTAATCATGTCGGCAACGTATTGCTTCGGCTCAAGTGGTGTATCTTCTGCTGTGTAACGAATACCGAAGCCGCCACCTAAGTTTAATACTGTCGGTGTGAAGCCTGTTTCGTCGCGCCATGCACCTAGTTTGTTCATTAGCTTGCCTGCTGCTAAGCTGAAGCCTTCTGTTTCAAAAATTTGTGAACCGATATGGCAATGTAAGCCTAATAATGAAATGTTTTGTTTCGCTTGTACGACTTTGAACGCTTCGTCAGCTTGCCCATTGTTTAAGTCAAAGCCGAATTTTGAATCCGCTTGACCTGTCGTAATGAACTCGTGCGTATGCGCTTCAACACCTGGTGTAACACGTAATAATACGTCCATCGTTTTACCTTTTTGCGCACCGATTTTTTCAATTAATTCGATTTCGTAAAAGTTATCAACTACGATACAGCCAAGGTCTGCGTCAAATGCCATTTCAATTTCTTCTACGCTTTTGTTGTTGCCGTGGAAGTGAATGCGCCCAGCTGGTACGCCTGCTTTTAACGCTGTAAATAACTCGCCGCCTGACACGACATCTACTGACATGTTTTCTTGTGCTGCTAATTGGTACATTGCGACACATGCGAATGCTTTTGATGCGTACGCTACTTGTGCTTCAACGCCTAAATCTTTAAACGTCTCAACGAACCCTTGTGCGCGTTCGCGAATTAATGCTACGTCGTAAACGAATAACGGCGTGCCATATTCCTTTACGAGCTCAGACGTTTTCACGCCACCGATTGTTAATTCATTGTTTTCAATTGCTTGTGTTCCATATAAATGCATGCGATGTTTCCCCTTACTGTCAATTTATTATCACGAATGTCGATTCATTTCGGCTCAAACATTCACGATTTATTATGAAGAAAACTTTACCACACAGCCGACATTGCCGCAACGAATTTCGTCTCACTTATTCGAATGTTTGAATAATTATGAATGCAACGAAATGTTTATAACATCGCTATGTCAGGATAAACATACGCTACATCGATTGGCGACCGAACGATATTGCCAATGTTTTCTTAATTTTTATTCATTAGAGCGAATAAAAAGGGATTATATTCAGCGGGCAAGCCGTTTGAATATAATCCCTATTATTTACGATTGAACGTTGTATGCACGTAACGCCTGTGCCACAATGTCTTCTTGAATATCGTTGTTCGCATATAAATACGCAAGCACGTCACCTACTGCTACGCTTGCGCCGTCTTTTACGACAAGCTCGATGCCTGCATCAAAATCAAGCACCGATTCTTTCGTTAAGCGACCTGCGCCTAGAGCAACCGACACTTCGCCGATTTGCTGTGCGTCGATTGATTGCACAACACCTGCTTTGTCCGCTACGACCGCTACTTTATGCGCGACGTCGTTCATGACCGTATCGTTCACGTCGCCGCCTTGTAAGCGAATCATTTCAAATAATTTTTCCTTCGCCGCACCGCTTCGTAGCACTTCAAGTACTTCCTCACGCGCTGTCGGCTTGTTGTTTGTTGCCATGTTGTACATATCAACTGCCACGTCGACACACGTAGCGATTAAATCTTGGCTCGTTTTATCATTGTTGCCCGCAAGCACGTCAATTGCTTCAACGACTTCTAGCTTGTTACCGATGAAGCGTCCGAGTGGATTGTTCATATCTGAGTAATGAATTTTCATTTTGCGGTTGAACGCCTCGCCGATTTGCTGCATCGCTTGCCCAAGCTGCTGCGCTTCGTCAATCGTTTTCATAAATGCCCCGTTGCCGTACTTCACGTCAAGCACAATGCCGTCTGCGCCTGATGCGATTTTTTTCGACATAATCGACGCGGCAATTAACGGAATCGAATCGACTGTACCTGTTACGTCGCGTAGTGCGTATAGCTTTTTGTCTGCTGGTACGATGTTTGCCGTTTGACCTGCCACCGCAATGTTCGCGTTTTGCACGTTCGCGATAAATTCGTCCATCTCAAGCTCTACACGTAACCCTTTAATCGATTCTAATTTATCGAGCGTGCCACCTGTAATGCCTAAGCCGCGACCTGAAAATTTCGCTACTGGTACGCCAAGTGCTGCTAAAATAGGTGTCACAACGAGCGTTACTTTATCGCCAACACCGCCTGTTGAATGCTTATCTACTTTAAAGCCATCAATCGATGATAAATCAACGACGTCACCTGACTTAATCATCGCATCTGTTAACGCAAACGTTTCCTCTGGCGTCATGCCGTTTAGGCGAATCGCCATTAATAGCGCAGAAATTTGGTAATCTGGAATGTCACCATTTACATAGCCTGTAATGAAAAATTCAATTTCCTCGTTCGTTAATGCGCGGTGATTTTTTTTATGTTCAATGATGCTTAAAATATTCATATATGTCACTTCTTTCTTTTAAGTAAGGTACAAAAGGGCTGTGCTACATGTCGTTAGCACAGCTCCATTCATTACACTAATTTCGCTAAAAAGCTTTTGCCTGACGGTGGTGCTTCCACGCCGAAGTTTTCCGCAATCGTTGCGGCGATGTCTGCGAACGTTTCTGGCATATCAAGCTGCTGCCCTCCGTTAAAGCGCGGTGAGTACACAAGCAGTGGCACGTACTCACGTGTATGATCTGTTCCTGGGAATGTCGGGTCGTTGCCGTGGTCTGCTGTAATGATAAGCAAATCATCTTCACCAAGTGCGTCGAGTATTTCTGGTAAGCGGCGGTCAAATTCCTCCAGTGCCTCCCCGTAACCTTGCGGGTCGCGGCGGTGTCCGAAGTTCGCGTCGAAGTCCACTAAGTTTAAGAAGCTCATGCCTTCAAACTCGCGACGCACGACTTTCGCTAGCTGGTCCATGCCGTCTGTATTATCTTTCGTACGAATCGATTCTGTCACACCGGCACCGTTGAAAATATCTGAAATTTTCCCGATGGCGATGACGTCTTTTCCTGCATCCTTTAGCGCATCCATCGTCGTGCGTCCGAATGGTGAAAGCGCGTAATCATGACGGTTTGACGTGCGCGTAAAGTTGCCTGGTGTTCCAACGAACGGACGCGCAATAACACGACCGACTAAATATTCAGGTGCAAGTGTTAGCTCACGTACAATTTCACAAATGCGGTATAGCTCCTCAAGTGGCACAACGTCCTCATGTGCAGCAATTTGTAGCACCGGGTCAGCAGATGTATACACAATTAAATTGCCTTCTTCCATATGCTGTGGACCGAAGTCATCGATGACTGCTGTGCCGCTGTAAGGTAAGTTACAAACGACGCGACGCCCTGTTTTTTCTTCGATTAATGCAATCAGTTCTTGCGGGAAACCGTCTGGATACACTTTAAAGGGCTTGTCGATGTGTAAGCCCATAATTTCCCAATGTCCTGTCATCGTATCTTTGCCGACTGACGCCTCTTGCATTTTTGTATAATACGCTTTCGGTGCGGCGGCTTTTTCGACACCGTCAATTTCACGAATGTTCGATAAGCCTAGCGCCGCCATATTTGGCATGTGTAAGCCGTTCATGTACGCGGCAATATGCCCGAGCGTATCTGAACCAACATCTCCAAATTGCGCGGCATCTGGAGCTTCTCCAATGCCAACCGAATCCATTACAATTACATGTACTTTTTTAAATGTCATACGTTTTTCCTCCTACATTACTGCTCGCTCTATTCTATCAAACATTTCTCAAAAAATATACGTCAGACATCAGACTAAGTTTTTTTTATGCGCGTGGATGGAATTGTTTGTACACTTCTAGCAAGCGCTTTTTACTAACGTGCGTATAAATTTGCGTCGTTGAAATATCTGCATGTCCGAGCATTTCCTGCACTGCACGTAAATCGGCACCGTTTTCGACTAAATGCGTCGCAAATGAATGGCGCAGCATATGCGGTGTAATGCTCATTTGTAGCTCCGCCGCCTCGCCGTACTGTCTTAAAATCGTGCCGATCCCTTGACGCGTTAACCGCTTCCCACGCTGATTAATGAAAAAAGCGTCCGTTTTCGCTGCTAAAAACGCTGGTCGCCCTTCCTGTAAATAACGCGTACATGCCGACAATGCGCCGCGCCCAAGCGGAATGATGCGCTCCTTGCCACCTTTACCGTACACGCGCACGAAGCCCATCGTCATATGCACATCATCTAAATTGAGCGTCATGCATTCACTGACACGCATGCCGCTTCCGTACAATAGCTCTAAAATCGCAGCGTCGCGTATGCCGTGTGGTGTCGTCACGTCCGGTACGTCCATTAAGCGATCGATTTGCTCTACCGATAGGACGTGTGGCAGCTTCTGCTCAAGCTTCGGCATTTCTAAATGAACGGTCGGGTCGCGCGTCACCTTTTGTTCGCGCACTAAAAACTGATGGAACTTGCGAATCGACGAAATATGCCGCGCAATCGTACGCGTACTTTTACTTTGTCCTTTTAACTGCTGTAAAAATTCAACGATGTGCAGTCGCTTCACATCGCGTAACGCCAACTGCTGTAATTCGATGTACGCTAAATAAGCGACTAAATCACGCTTATATGCTTGTAGCGTGTTGCTCGCTAATTGACGCTCTACTCGTAAAAAATGCAAATAATCTTCCAGTGCAAATTGCTGCTCATTCATACGCATACCCCTTTTTCTATCTTTTCGAACAACCTCACGTCGTCTATGAAAACCGTGCCATCATTGTATCAAAATTTCGTGCGCACACAACAAAAAAATGCCATTCGAAAAACGATTCGAATGACACTCATTGTTTATTACTTATTGTCTTCATCGCTGCCATCGTGACAACGCCAGCAAATGCCATGGAACGTTAAGCGATGGTCTTTAATTTGGAAATTCCAGCGCTTTTCAACAATCGCCTCAACATCCTCAAGTAAATCTTCTTGAATTTCATCGACTGCTCCACACTCTAAGCATACTAAATGATGGTGGAAATGTGTCGCACCTTCTTGGCGTAAATCATAGCGAGATACACCGTCGCCAAAGTTAATTTTATCGACTACTTTTAATTCTGTTAACAATTCTAACGTTCTATATACAGTTGCAAGCCCAATTTCAGGTGCTTTTTCTTTTACGAGTAAATATACATCCTCCGCAGAAAGATGGTCCTCCTCGTTTTCCAAAAGTACCGCTACTGTTGCTTCTCGCTGTGGCGTCAGCTTATAGCTAGCACTATGCAACTGTTTTTTAATTCGATCAATACGGCTCTCCATATGACGCCCTCCTAAACTCATCTTATTATACCAAATGATTAAAATGGCTGACAACATTGTCGCTCTCATTCAATGAAAACATTTCAACCATTTACTATAATACGTGAACAGCTCATTTATGTTGATGTGTTATGTACATCGTGATGCATCACGCTATGTTATGTTTTCAAATGAATGTTTTGTTCTGCTCAATAAATGATGCCTTCGCTACATTTTCAGTAAATCAAACCTTACTTAGTATACGTGAAAAAAACAAAAGTAGCGAGCGTTATTCACTTTTTGCCGAAACAGTCACGCAAGTTTTGTCACGGTTCTTTCAAAATTACGTACAAACAAAGCATTCTACAAACCGTCACGATTTTAATTTTGCATTTTTGCCCACAAAATCGCAAATGCCGTTTTCGCATCATAAATCGCACCAGACGCCATGAGTTCCTCTGCTTCTTCAATGGTCACATACAGCAGTTCAATAAATTCATCTTCATCTCCTGCTTGTGGCTGCTCGATTTTAAACAGCTGCTTGGCGACGTATAAATGAATGACTTCATCGGCAAAGCCCGGTGACGTCGCAAAGCTTTGAATATACGTTAGCTCGCCGCAACCGTAGCCCGTTTCTTCCTCTAGCTCACGACGCGCCGTCACGATTGGTTTCTCACCCGGCTCAAGCTTACCAGCAGGAATTTCAATGAGCGAGCGTTCAAGTGGTTTTCGGTATTGCTCGACTAATATGAGCTTGCCATCATCCGTTAACGCAATAATCGCAACGGCACCTGGATGTTTCACAATTTCACGTTTTGCTTGCTGTCCATCGGGTAATTGTACAGTATCAACTTGTAATGAAATAACGCGCCCAGTAAAATGGTGCTCGCTTTGAATCGTTCGTTCTTCAAATTTTTTCATTGCTATCCCTCACTTGTTTTATCACTATGATTCATTGTACCATTATTAAGAATTGACTGGAAAGATAAAGGAGGTTATCCGGATGAAACAACGTACATTAGGTAATAGTAATTTTTCAGTGTCAGAGCTTGCAATCGGCTGCATGTCTTTACCGACACAAATTGACGATGCAGCGCCAATTATTCAAACAGCGCTCGACTATGGCATTAACTATTTCGATACAGCTGATCTTTACAATCAAGGGAAAAATGAAGAAATGCTCGGGCAAATTTTAAAGCCAGTACGCGACGAAGTGTTTATCGCAACAAAAGTCGGCAACAAGTGGCATGACGGCGAGGAAGGTTGGACGTGGGATGCATCAAGCGACTACATAAACCGTGCTGTACGTAGTAGCTTGCAGCGACTGGATACTGATTACATCGATTTATATCAGCTACACGGCGGCACGACAGACGATAACTTCGAGGAAATTACCGAAACGTTTGAGGCGTTAAAACAAGAAGGGCTCATTCGAGAATACGGCATTTCATCGATTCGCCCAAACGTCATTTCTCGCTTTGTGCCAAATAGCGCGGCTGTATCGGTTATGATGCAGTATAGCTTGCTCGACCGTCGACCAGAGGAATGGTTCTCGCTTATCGAAGAAGCGGGCGCATCTGTCGTATCACGCGGCACGATTGCAAAAGGGCTTTTATCGTATGAATGGAAAGAGCGCATTACAAAAGAAGGGTATGAAACGTACGCATATGAGGAGCTTGAACAACTGTTAAACGAGCTGGAGCAGCAATATGGCAATCTTCAAGCCGTTGCATTAGCGTTTAACTTAAATAACACAGCCATTGCATCGACTGTAATTGGCGCAAGCAGCAACGAGCAGCTAAACGCTACAATTGCCGCATATGACGTATCACAAGAAATTGCTGATTTATCGCTTGTTGAGCAGCTGACAACCGCTGCACGTTACACAAACCATCGATGAAAAAATACGTTTTTTTACTATTTTTACTTGCGCTGCTCATCGTCTTTTCCAACACAACGTATGAGCAGCAATCACTTATTCCACTTCTACACGTCTTGCTCGCTAGTCAGCCATTCACGCCGTTTTTAAGTCAATTCGAGTTTACATATTGGGGGCGCACCATTTCAGTTGAGCAATCTGGCTATTTTCATTTTGTCGAATTCCTCATTCGAAAAGGTACGCACTTTAGCTTTTTCGGTCTAATTGGCGTCGTCATCTTTTACGTGCTGCGTCGCGTGCGCTTTGCTCCATTGCTTGCGATCATCGCCGTGTTTATACTCGGCTGCTTAGATGAGTATCGCCAAAGCTTTTCGCCTGACCGCACTGGCACGATAAAAGATGTGTATATCGATACAGCAGGTGCGATTTTGTTCGTCACGCTTGCGTATATTGTATTCAAATTAAAGCAAAAAAAAACACGAAATGAACGCGCATAGGCGGCATTTCGTGTTTTTTTAATCGAGCGCAGTCGCTTTTTGCTGCAACGTATGTAATTCATATGCACGCACTTTTCGCGGAATGAAGCGGCGAATATCAATTTCGTTATAACCAATTTGCAAACGCTTCTCATCCTTTACAATCGGGCTACGCAATAAGCGCGGATGTTGCTGAATGAGCTCAAATAATTGTTGAAGCGATAATTGATCGACGTCCAACTGCAACGCTTTAAAATCATTCGAGTTTGTCGCAATAATATCGTCCGTACCGTTTTCAGTCATGCGTAAAATCGCTTTAAATTCTGCTAATGTAAATGCGGATGGTGTAATTCGTTTTTCGGTAAATGGAATGTCATTTGCTTTCAACCATTTAATTGCTTTTCTGGATGAAGAACAGCTAGACTGCGTATAAATCGTAACGGTCATTCTTCATGCCTCACTTTCTATTGTAAAGTCGAATCCGTTATCAAGCTTGTTGATTGGCCAGTGAATTAGCAGGAGCGTATTGCGGCTCGCGTTCCTGGGGCTCGGGGGCGAACACGATGTTTGTTCTGCAGGTGGTGCCACATGGACGTGGCGTTCACCACCTTCCTCAAGCCTCCGCACCGCTCCTACGTCGCGCTTTACGGGGTCTTGAGTCACGAGCTTTTCCCCAAGGAGTCTCGCCGCACGCTCCCTGCCACTGATATACAGCATTTATTTCAGCTTAGTTGTAAAGGTCATGGATTTCACTGTATACAACGGGCTAATCAACCGACCTAATCCGTTATATCTTCATTTATCTTACTACTAAGATAAATTTCCATCAATACATTACTAGCTTACAGTTTTGTAAAGTATCGTGTCGATTTGACGTCAAAATTGGAAGCGTTTTCAAAAAAAGCGTAAAAAAAACGATGCGAAGCTGTGTCCGCACCGTCATCTATTAGAATTTTGAGCCTTTGTCGCCGTATGCGTTTAATAGCTCCTCAAACGACATGTTTTTCTCGCGCTGTTTACGCTCTTGCTTTTTTTGCTCTGCTAGCGCTTTTGCATCTTGCTCTTCTTTTTCCAGTAACCCTTGCTTTGCTTGCTGAAGCTTCGCTAATACGTCGCCACCTAATTGATCTTTCAGTGACAGCTGCTCCTTTTTTTCATAGCTCGGTGCTTGTTGCTGCTGTTTCTTTTTCGCCATGTGTAGTCCCTCCTATTGTACAAACAAGGCTGCCGCATCCGTTTTCACGCACGCGACAGCCTTTAGTATTATTTATCTTGAACTTTATTCATTTGGGCCATCATTTGACGAATTTTCTTTTCAGACGGCTTTTGACCCATTTGCATCATCATCATACGTAACATGTTTTCGTTAATTGGTGGGTTTTCTTTTAAGTATTTTTCCATATATTTACGAGCAATAAAGAAACCTAATGCTGTACCCCCGATTAATGCCACAATAATTAATACGATTGCTAACCATAATTGCATGTTATCCAACCTCCTCCACTTGCGATGTCCGAGAAAAACTCTCCACGCTCGATTATACACTAATTTTAAAGGTGATACTACAACTTAATACATCGAAAGTATACACATATTGCTTTTCATCATTATGCCAAAAAATGTGCCATTACACAATAAAACAGCGCCGAAGTGAATATGCCTCGGCGCTGTTTATAATTATAGTGCTTTTACTTTCGCTACTACGTTCTCTACTGTGAAGCCGTATTTTTCCATTACGATTTCGCCTGGCGCTGATGCACCGAACTTGTCGATTGCCAGTACGTCACCGTTGAAACCAGTGTATTTATGCCAACCGAATGAAGAACCCATTTCGATTGCTAAACGTTTCGTTACTGTGCTTGGTAATACTGACTCTTTGTATTCCGCTGATTGCTTTTCGAAGCGATCCATTGCTGGCATTGAGACAACTGATGCGTCGATGCCGTCTGCTGCTAATGCTTTTTGTGCGTCTACTGCTAACGATACTTCAGAACCTGTTGCAATTAAGATTGCATCTGGTGTTTCTTTCGTCGCTGGAGATACTACGTAAGCACCTTTTTCAACACCTGCATATACCGCTTCAACTGGCGCGTTTAACACCGGTAAGTTTTGGCGAGACAATACAAGTAATGTTGGTGTGCTTTTTGATTCTACTGCGATTTTCCATGCAGCTGCTGATTCGTTCGCATCTGCTGGACGGATTACTGATAAGTTTGGCATTGCGCGTAATGAAGCTAAATGCTCGATTGGCTCATGCGTTGGACCATCTTCACCAACAGCGATTGAATCGTGTGTAAATACGTATGTTACTGGTAAGCCCATTAGTGCTGATAAACGGATTGCTGGACGCACGTAGTCAGAGAATACGAAGAACGTACCGCCGAATACTTTTAAGCCGCCGTGTAATGCCATACCGTTAAGCGCTGCACCCATTGCGAATTCACGTACGCCGAACCAAATGTTACGACCTGCGTAATCGTCTTTTGAGAAGTCGCCTGCACCTTTCATCGTCGTTTTGTTTGAGCCAGCTAAGTCAGCTGAACCACCGAAGAATGAAGGTACTGCTTGTGCGATGGCGTTAATCGTGTCACCTGAAGATGAACGTGTTGCTACTGATTTACCAATCTCGTACTGTGGTAAATCTGTTACAACGATTTTGCCTTCGATTGCTTCTTCTAATTGTGCTGCAAGTTCTGGGAATGCTGCTTTGTACGCGTCAAATTGTGCGTTCCAAGCCGCTTCTGCATCTTCACCTTGTACTTTTGCCGCTGCGTCAAATGTGTCATACACTTCAGTTGGAATGTCGAATGCTTCGCGCTCCCAACCGTATGCTGCTTTCGTTAATGCTACTTCGTCAGTTCCTAGTGGCGCACCGTGAGAATCTGCTTTACCCGATTTGTTTGGTGAACCAAAACCGATAACTGTTTTTACTTCGATAATTGTTGGACCGTTTAACGTTTTTGCTGCTGCAATTTTTTCGTTAATGTCTGTAATGTCGTTGCCGTCTTGTACTTTTAAATAGCTCCAGCCGTAAGACTCGAAGCGCTTTTGAATGTTTTCAGAGAATGACTTTTCTAAATCGCCATCTAATGAAATGTCGTTTGAATCGTAAAGAACGATTAATTTATCAAGCTCTAAGTGACCTGCAAGTGAAATCGCTTCTGCTGCAACGCCTTCCATTAAGTCACCGTCGCCACATAGTGCGAATGTGTAGTGATCGATTACGTCATGACCTTCTTTGTTGTACGTTGCGGCTAGATGCTTTTCTGCCATTGCCATACCAACAGCCATACCAATCCCTTGACCAAGTGGACCTGTCGTTGCTTCAACGCCCGCTGTGTGACCGAACTCTGGGTGACCTGGTGTTTTTGAATCCCATTGACGGAAGTTTTTAATTTCGTCTAGCTCTAAGCCGTAGCCACCTAAGTGTAATAGGCTATAAAGAAGCATTGAGCCGTGACCTGCTGAAAGAATGAAGCGATCGCGGTTGAACCACGCTGGATTTTGTGGATTGTGGCGAAGTTGTTTCGTCCATAAAGTATATGCCATTGGCGCTGCACCCATTGGTAAACCTGGGTGGCCAGAATTTGCTTTTTCGATTGCATCGATTGATAATGTTCGAATTGCATTAATTGCTAATTGATCCGCTTGTAGAGTCATGTTAAAAGAGACATCCTTTCTCGTTCCATAATAAAATCTTCATAGTACAGTTTATGCAAATTTGACGAATAAAACAATGCTATTTTGCATCATTAACAAAAAAATTATGACATATTTTTTAATTATGACATACTAATTAACGTTTTTTCATTAATTTGCATGATGATTAGCTATATACATTGAACTTAATACTGTGACAGTTCATTCTTTTGTTTCGGCGGACGCTTTTCGCAGGCACGTCACATCACACTAGTTTAAAAACTTATTCGCTTTAATTTCTTTTAACTTATCTGGTGTTACGTCGTTGCCTTCTGGATCAACAATTTTTAAGCTTTCGATATTGTCACGCATCGTTGCGCGGAATGTCTCTAAATATTCTGCACGTAACGCCGCTTGCTCTTTCGTTTCAGCATCCGTTAATGTGCCTGCTTTTTTCTTTTTTGATAATTCGTTAATGCGCTGTAATTTTTCTTTTGATAACATATTTTCTCAACCTTTCTAATAGTACGTTCTATACAAAGGTATGCAAAAAAGGCTAGAATCGCAAGCATTTAATCTTCTAGCTGTGCCTCATACTCCATAAATCGGCGGTGGATGGTCGCCTTGCTCGCTTTAAAGCCGCGCGTGCGCAAAGTCATCGCAATTTCTTGAAACGTTAACCCTTCCTTGCGCAGTTGTACAATTTCTTCAATCGGCACGTCGATGCGCTCGCGTCCTTCCGGGTTGCCGCGCTTCGTTAAATTTTTTTCAGGTCGGTAACCATTTTCAATCGCGCGTTGCATCCCTCGCTTAATTTTGGCGTTATGTACTTTGCGCTGATATTCCTCAACGATTGCTAAAATTTCAAGCATCATCGTATCCATATCCGTCAGTGCCATTTGTCCACCGTTACTAAGCGTATAGACCGTAACGCCTTGCTTTATCAGCATATGAATAATGGCCATACGCGCATTGCCACGCCCAAGCCTCGTTTCATCCTGCACACAAATGACGTCAATGCTGTACTCCTTCATATAGGCAAATAAATCGAGCAAGCCATCTCGCTCAACATCGTAGCCACTATGCTCATCTGTAAAAATAGCTGCGACGTCATAGCCGAGTTGCTGCGCGAATGTTTGTAACTCCTGTTGCTGCCGCTGTAAAGATGTTTGCTGCTGCTCTTTTTGTGTACTCACACGACAATAAATGACACATTGTTGTTTCATTAGCTACTGCTCACCAACCTTCGTTCAATTGTATCCATGATGTTGACTGTATCATGTATCGGCACGACGACGTACTGCCCTCGATATACGTATGTGCCAAAATGCATGTTGTTTTCGCGTTCAAATATAGCGAGCCACTTCGCCTCACTTAACGTACCGCGATACTGTTCGGCAAGCGCATGGACATCCTCACCATGCTGTACAGTATGCACCATATACGATACATCTTCTTTCAATAGAAAAAAACCGACAATACACATAAGCACCGTTAATTTCATGACATATAATACAAAATGTTTGAGCTGTTCCATTACGTCACCTCTTTTTACGAACAAACGTTCACCTTTCATTAAAAATAATGTAATGCGAACATTCGTTTTTGTCAACCACTTTTTAGAACTTGTGTTTGCACTTTAGTACAACAGTTGTTATACTATTTGTAATAAAAATAGGTAGGAGAGGTGAGAATGATGAAAAAAGCATCGAAGCGACAGCACGACATTTTAAACTTCATTAAAGACGAGGTGCGCACAAAAGGCTATCCACCGTCTGTACGTGAAATTGGTGAAGCAGTCGGTTTAGCGTCAAGCTCAACCGTTCACGGACATTTAGCACGACTTGAAAGTAAAGGTTTAATTCGCCGAGATCCTACGAAGCCTCGCGCAATTGAAATTTTAGATCAGCGAGAAATGAATGGTTTACGTAAAGCAGAAGTGATGCACGTACCTTTAATTGGTAAAGTAACAGCTGGCTCACCAATTACAGCGATTGAAAATATTGAAGAATACTTCCCACTACCAAGCACATATGCAAATGGCGACGATTCTGTGTTCATGCTTGAAATTATGGGCGAGTCGATGATTGACGCAGGCATTTTAAATGGTGACTACGTAATCGTCCGTCAAACGAATACCGCATCAAACGGCGACATCGTTGTCGCGATGACGATTGACAATGAAGCAACGGTGAAGCGCTTCTTTAAAGAAGATGGCTATTTCCGTCTGCAACCTGAAAATGCGACGATGGCTCCAATCATTGTCGAGGACGTAACAATTTTAGGGAAAGTTGTTGGACTTTACCGCAACATTCAATAACATAAAAAATCATTCGAGACGACATGGCCTCGAATGATTTTTGCGTTTTATGTAAAAAAGATACCGTCTGCAATAAATTCAGCTGGGCCGGTCATCCATACGTCGCCACTTGCATCCCACTTAATCGTTAAATCGCCGCCAGCTAAATGCACGAGGACATCCTCACCGCGTTTACACTTTCCGTTTACAACCGCCGCAACGACCGCTCCGCACGCCCCTGTACCGCACGCCTCCGTCACACCTGAACCACGCTCCCATACGCGAAAATTTAACTCTGTATCACTCACAACTTCAATAAACTCGACGTTCGTACGCTGCAAAAATACGTCATGCGTTTCAATTTGACCACCAAGTGTATGTAATGGTGCTTCCTCAATATGCTCGACGAAAAACACCGCATGTGGATTGCCTAAAAAAACGTTCGTCATCTGTAATGTATGCCCTTCCACAACGAACGGCTCATTAATGACGTGTGCGGTTTGCTCACCCGTCATGTTCATCGCTGCTCGGTCAAATGCAGGCTTGCCCATATTGATCGTAATTGTGCTTGCAACGCCGTGTTGCGCTGTCACCTGCACGTAATTAAGCCCGGATTTTGTCGCAATAGTAAACTGTTCATGCGGTAAAATGCCCCGGTCGTATACAAATTTTGCAACGCAGCGAAGTGCATTGCCACAGTTCGTTGCCTCTGAGCCGTCCTTGTTAAAAATACGCATGCCACAATGTGCCTCGTCGGTCGGATGAATGAGTACGATGCCATCTGAGCCGATACCACGCTTCACATCAGACATCGCAATTGCTAGCGGTACGAGCTGCTCCTCCTGCAAATTGGTGTCGAATAAATTAATATAAATATAATTGTTCCCTAAGCCGTGCATTTTGGTGAATGGAATGTGCATACAAACGCCCCCTTTTTTCCTCATCATACAATACTTTCAGAAAAATTAAAAAACGTTTATTGGACAAAGCCAATAAACGCTTAACGCTTGTAATAATTAAATCGTGGCTCTCGGTATTCACCGCGCACATTGTATCCGTTTACATCATAGCCTTGACGGTCATATCCTGCTTCGTTATAGCCATCGCGATTATAGCCTTGGCGACTATAGCCTTTTTCATCATAGCCTGCTAGCGTGTAGCCTTGGCGATCAAAGCCATCTTTATCGTAGCCATGGCGATTGTAGCCTTTTCGGTCATAGCCTAACTGATTGTAGCCATTTTTATCGTAGCCTTCATTGTCAAAGCCGCGCGTATCGTAGCCATTTTTATCATAGCCTTTTCGGTTAAAGCCACGTTTATCAAAGCCGTCACGATTGTAGCCTTCTCGGTCGTAGCCGTTACGTGCGAAGCCTCGGCGGTCATACCCTTGCGCATTAAAGCCACCTCGGTCAAATCCTTCTCGATCATAGCCTAAATAGTTAAACCCCGCTGCATTATACCCTTCATCGTCAAGGAGCGTGCCGTTTTTATGAATGCCTCTTTCGTCAAACTCATGCTCACGCGAATTATACAGTCGTATAACTTGTGAATCATTTTGGACTTTCTTCGGTTCATTCGATTGAACATCGTCAACTCCTTGTGTATGCACTTGTTCATTTGTCGATCTCAATGGAATAATCGAACTCATCATAAAACTCCTTTTTTCAATAGTATTGTTATTCCCCTATTTTCTCTAAAAATAATGTTATCTGTCAATATGTCGAACGTTGTTGTCTTTAATTTTTTTTGCATGATAAAGTAATGGCTAAATTATTATTTCGAAATGACTAAAAACAAAAATAGTTCAAATAGCTTATAAAGCTATTTGAACTACTTTTATTTAGAACATTTTTAAATATTGGTCACGTTCCCATTGGTGTACAGTTGTACGGAACATTTCACATTCGATTTCTTTTGCTTCTTTAAAGTTCGCATAAATGTGCTCACCTAATGCGTTTTTCGCCACTTCATCTTGTGCTAATAGCTCTAACGCATGCTCAAGTGAAGCTGGTAAGTTGTCAATGCCGTTTGCTTTACGCTCTGCATCGCTCATTACGTAAATGTTACGGTTGATTGCAGCTGGTGGTGTTGATTGTTTACGAATCCCTTCAAGACCTGCTTCTAAAATTACCGCCATCGCTAAGTATGGGTTCGCTGCTGGATCCACTGAGCGTACTTCTACGCGTGTTGAAACGCCGCGTGATGATGGAATACGGATTAATGGTGAACGGTTTTGCGCTGACCATGCAACGTAACAAGGTGCTTCGTAGCCTGGAACTAAACGCTTATATGAGTTGATTGTTGGGTTAATAACCGCTGTGAAGCCTTTTACGTGATCCAATACGCCGGCCATGAATTGCATCGCTGTTTCTGATAAACCAAGCTCAGTTGACTCATCGTAAAACGCGTTTTCTTTGCCTTTGAATAATGATACGTTAAAGTGCATACCCGAACCGGCTTCACCGAATAATGGTTTTGGCATGAACGTTGCATGTAAACCGTGCTTACGTGCAATTGTTTTAACTACTAGCTTGAACGTTTGGATGTTGTCACAAGCTGAAATTGCGTCTGCATATTTAAAGTCGATTTCGTGCTGACCTGGTGCTACTTCGTGGTGAGATGCTTCTACTTCAAAGCCCATTTCCTCAAGTTCTAACACGATATCGCGGCGGCAGTTTTCGCCTAAATCTGTTGGTGCTAAGTCGAAGTAACCACCGTGGTCGTTTACTTCAAGTGTTGGTTCGCCTTTTTCATCTAATTTGAATAAGAAGAATTCCGGCTCTGGTCCTAAGTTGAAGTCTGTGAAGCCTAACGCTTCCATCTCTTTTAATACGCGCTTTAAGTTTGAACGTGGGTCACCCTCAAATGGTGTACCATCTGGACGAGCGATGTCACAGATGAAACGTGCTACTTTCCCTTTTTCAGCTGTCCAAGGGAATACCATAAACGTGCTTAAGTCTGGGAATAAGTACATGTCAGATTCTTCGATACGTACGAAACCTTCAATTGATGAACCGTCAAACATCATTTTGTTGTCTAACGCTTTTTCTAATTGACTTACAGGAATTTCAACGTTTTTAATTGTGCCTAAAATGTCCGTAAATTGTAAACGGATGAATTTTACTTGTTGCTCTTGAACTAAACGATAAATGTCTTCTTTTGTGTATTTACCCACGAAAATGCACACTCCTAGTTTTTGGTTTCTTTTATATGATACGTGTAATCAAGCAAAGTACATGCACGTATTATTTATACGATCATTGGAAGAATCGTGATAAATCGCCTTGTCGGATGGATGACTTTTGCATGCGTTGTGCTTGGCGCATTTCTTCGCGCAAAATACGGCGCAGCTCAGCATCTGTAATTTCTGTTTCTTTTTGCTCTTCTTCAGGCAAGTCCTTCAGTGCAAATACTTTTTTAATACCTGCCATGTTGATGCCTTGCTCTAATAAATCTTTAATTTCTAGAAGCGTATCGACGTCGTTTAACGAAAACATACGGCGATTTCCCTCTGTGCGATGTGGCTCAATTAAATGATGCTCTTCATAATAACGAATTTGACGTGCAGTTAATTCAGTTAACTGCATCACAATACTGATTGGTAATAATGGCATTGAACGTCGAATTTCACTACTCATGACACGTCACCTCTCTTCTAGTTAGACTTATCATATCGATTGTAAAAATGTTTGTCAAATCGATGTAAGAAAACCTAACACTTATTTTTGTTCATTTTAACATTACTGCGTGCATTTTGTCTATGAAAGAGAAAAATTGTTTAAAAATAAAGAAAATTTTTGTCGTCTGACAACAACGACAAGAAAACGGTTGCAAAGGACGCACTACTTGTCCTTCACAACCGTTTTTTGTTTTTGATTATTGCATCATTAACTGAATCGCTAAGCCAATGCTAAGCAGCGCACCGTAAAATGTATTCGTTAGTGCTGTTGATTTCATCGCCATGCCTGTTACTGCTGGTTTGCCAAGTCCGTTGCGGAAACTTTTCACTGCTGTTAAAGGCTTCACGACGCTCAGTAAGACGATCAGCGCCCACGGAGAAATTTGCCCGATGATGACAAGCACAATAATCCATGCGTATGCGAAAACAAAACCTCCTGCAAGCACTGTAATGGCGCGGTCACGTCCGAGTAAAATTGGCAGCGTTTTACGTCCACCCACTGTATCTTCCTCGATGTCACGAATGTTATTTGACATGTTAATGAGTCCAACGAGCACGCCCATCGGAATCGAAATAAGAATGCTCAGTGTCGTCAACGTACCGGTTTGAATGAACGTCGCAATTAAAATAAACGCTGTGCCCATAAATAACCCTGAAAATAGCTCCCCAAACGGCGTATACGCAATCGGTAGCGGGCCGCCTGTATATAAATAGCCAACCGCCATTCCTGCTACGCCAATAATGAGTAGCCACCAGCTCGTTTCGATGAAAATGTAAACGCCGATGATTGCTGCGATGACATACAGTAAAAATGCAACGTTTAAGACGTTTTGCGGTTTTAAGCCGTGACGCACAATGCCGCCCCCGATGCCGACTGAATCTGCCGTATCAAGCCCTCGTTTAAAATCATAGTATTCGTTAAATAAGTTCGTGGCGATTTGCAAGCATAAGCACGCTAGCAGCATCGCGATAAACATCGCCCAGTTCATGTTCGTCTCAAATAGCGCGATGACTGTGCCAAGTATTACTGGTACAAATGTTGCCGTTAACGTGTGTGGTCGTGTCATTTGCCACATTAGTTTTGCTGGCGACATTTGCTCTGCACCTTGTTTTGATGCAACTCCCATACGCTTTCTTCCTCTCTGTTCGTTCATTGTTTTGCACCAATCATTGTAGCATATTTTCGTTTACGTTTGCGTACAATTCGTTTGTCGTCCAAACTGCGAAAAACACGACGCAAAATGCATGTACGTCGCGCTTTCTCACTGCATATAGCTGTCGATTTGTTCCGCCGTTACCGGGCCGCTAATACGCTTGATTACATTGCCCGCTTCGTCGATAAAAATCGTCGTAGGAATCGTAATGATACCGTATTTCTTTGCGACTTCACCCGTTTCATCTAATACGACTGGAAACGTTAAGCCAAACTCATCGACGAATGACTGAACGCGTTGTGCGCCGTAATCTTGATCGGTGCGATTGACCGCAATAATGGCGACATCGCTTTCGTCATACGCCTGCTGCATATGCGGCATTTCCTCGCGACACGGCGCACACCACGTCGCCCAAAAGTTCAGCATGACGCGTTTGCCTTCAACATCAGCAAGCGACATCAGTTCCCCTTCAAGCGTTGGCAACGTAAAATGCGGTGCTTGCTCGTCTACTGTTGCTGGTGCGCTACTGCAACTTGCTAAAACAATGCTACAAAATAACATCAAAACGATTCGCATTCACCCACCCCTTTATGCTCGTTTACTGTGCCGTAATTTTTTGCACCGCTGCACATGTCGCAAACTTCACGTGTTCATACGTTAAGCCACCTTGAATGAACGCTGTGTACGGTGGACGAATCGGACCGTCTGCTGTTAACTCGATGCTTGACCCTTGTACGAACGTGCCTGCTGCCATAATGACGTCATCTTCATAGCCTGGCATGTACGCTGGCTCCGGTGCGAAATGTGCATTAATCGGTGAAGCCGCTTGTACTTCCTGACAAAACGCAATCATTTGCTCCGGCGTTTGGAACGACACGGATTGAATTAAGTCGGTGCGCGTTTCGCTATAGTGCGGCGATGTCGTCATGCCTGCATCTTCAAGCATCGCTGACGTGAAAATCGCCCCTTTTAATGCTTGTGCAACGACGTGTGG
>JAXJTE010000232.1:0-7901 GCA_036309765.1 Caryophanon sp.
CCAAAAGGCGAAACATACACGTTCTGGGGAGACGGCTTAAGCCAAGGTCACTCAGATGCCGTTCGTCGCATTGCAGGCGTGAAAAACGCAGTACAATACACATTACCGATTACAGAAGCGGTTGATCGTGTACGCGCTGGTGAAAACCCAGAGTTATCGACGCGCGAAAAGCATGCGCGTGAATGCTTCGTCGTATTAGAAGAAGGCGCAGATGCAGCGGCAATCGAAAAAGAAATTAAAGAAATGCCAAACTACTTCGCAGACTACGACACGACAGTAAACTTCATTTCAGAAGACGAGCTAAAAGCAAATCACTCTGGTATGCCACACGGTGGATTTGTCATCCGCTCAGGTGAATCAGGCGAAGGCGACAAACAAATTTTAGAGTTCTCTTTAAAATTAGAGTCAAACCCAATGTTCACATCAAGCGTATTAGTTGCGTACGCACGTGCAGCACACAAACTAGCAGCGAAAAAAGACTTCGGTGCAAAAACAGTATTCGATATTCCGTACGGCTTATTATCACCAAAATCAGCAGCGGAATTACGCAAAGAGTTACTATAAGACAAAAAACGGTATCGGGGGAATGGTCTCCGATGCCGTTTTTGCTGTTTACACTTCTAAATCGCTGTACTTATCCGATGTGTTGAACTTCTTCACAACGTACGGGCAGACGGCTTTCATTTTGTAATCGTGCTCGCGTGCGTATTTTGCTGCGGCATCAAGTAGCTGCTCGCCCATATTTTGTCCGCGCAGTGAATCATCGACGTATGTGCCGTTCATGATCATCACGTTATCGTCTAATTGCCAGACGATTTGTCCAACTTGTTCACCTGCACCGTTTTTTACTTCGAAGCCGCGTTCGTTGTCCATTAATTGAATTGACATGCCAATTCCTCCTTCATATGTAATCACTCACATAATGATTACATTCCACGAAATGTGCTCGCTTAAACGTTCGTCGGCTGAAGCTGTGCGACGATAATGCTATTAATGGCGTTAATGTAAGCAAGTGCAGAGGCGCGTAAAATGTCCGTATCGGCTGCCTTGCTCATATATTGCTCGCCGTTATGCTCGAGCGTAATTTTTACTTTGCCAAGTGTTTCTTTGCCGCGCGATACGCTTGAAATGTTGTACTCGACAAGCTTGACATCAAGTTTTGTCACGGCTGCAATAGCAGAGTATAGCGCATCGACTGGACCTGTGCCGTTTGCTGAAGCGCTTAACGTATCAGCGCCGCGCGTTAGGCGAACTGACGCAGAAGGGAATGTCGAGTTTGAAATCACTTGTAAGTCTTGTAAGTCATAAAACGAATCGCTAAACTGCGTGCGTGATGTATCTTCGGCTTCGTCCGTCGCTTCATAATAGCTCTCAACGATGACGTATAAGTCGTGGTTGTACACTTCCTTTTTCGCATCCGCAAGCTGTAAAAATCGCTCAAACACCGCTTCAAACTGCTCGTTCGTCTCCGGTAAAATGCCAAGCGTCGATAGCGCATTTTTCACCGCATGACGACCTGAGCGCGCCGTTAACACAAGCTCCATATCTTCTAAGCCGACATCTTCTGGGTGTACAATTTCATACGCATCACGCGATTTTAATAAGCCGTCTTGGTGAATGCCTGATGAGTGCGCGAATGCATTGTCACCTGTGATCGCTTTGTTCACCTGCACATCAAGCCCCATAAAGCTTGACACTAAACGTGACGTATTCATAATTTCACGCGTGTTCACATTCGTCGTCGCGTTGAACACATCTTGTCGCGTTTTCATCGCCATGACAACTTCCTCAAGCGCGGCGTTACCTGCACGCTCGCCAATCCCGTTAATCGTCACTTCGACTTTATCGGCGCCGTTTTTCACTGCGGCAAGCGTATTCGCCGTCGCCATGCCAAGATCGTTATGGCAATGCACCGATAAAATAACGTCTGGGTTCGTATTTTTCATGCGGTCGTTGAGGCGGTAAATTAAATGCCCCCATTCACCAGGGTCTGCGTAGCCAACTGTGTCCGGCACGTTAATCATCGTTGCGCCTGCTTTCATGACCGCTTCAATCGTTGACCATAAGTACTCAAAGTCCGAGCGTGAAGCGTCCTCCGTTGAATATTGAACTTGCGGGCAAAGTGTTTTCGCGTATTTCACGGCGTCTACACCGATTTGTAAAATTTGTTCCTTCGATTTACTGAATTTTTTCTCCACATGAATGTCAGACGTGCCAAGCACCATGTGAATCATCGGGTTTTGCGCGTATTTTACCGCTTCGTACACACGGTCGATGTCGTACTGCACCGCGCGAGCAAGTGCTGTAATCATGATGTCCGATGTATTGCCGACGCGTTCAGCGACAGCTTTAACCGCCTCGAAATCACCTTGAGAGGAAGCAGGGAAGCCAGCTTCAATAATATCGACGCCGAGCTTTTTTAACTGCTGTGCAATCTCTACTTTTTCATATAAATTGAGCTTGGCACCAGGCACTTGCTCACCGTCACGTAATGTCGTATCAAACACTAAAATATTTCTTGTCATTGGTCATTCCCCCTATAAAATAAATGAAAAAAAGCCCGCCTCTATCAATAACGATAGAGACGAGCTTGAACTCGCGGTACCACTCTATTTGAGCAAATTTGCTCCAACTTTGGCGTTTTGTAACGGGCACGACCCGATTATCGCTACTAATGTTCACGACAATAGCTCCTGGACGAGTTCAAATTGTGTCACTGCTAGCTTCCACCAACCGCTAGCTCTCTATAAGCTGACGTGCAATTTTACTACTTCCAATCAACGCTTGTATATTTGTTCCTTAGTGTAGCCGATTGACTTTCAGCTTGTCAACAATATTTAGAAAATTTCTACAACCGGCACGTCGCAAAAAGCGTTTTTTCCTCTACATACGTCGTTGGCTGTCCGTTGTCGTACGTTTGCTCGATAAACGTAAAATACTGTTCGTCGCTTCGTATGTAAGTCGTGCAGCGCGTGCCGTAGCCTTCAAACGCAATGAAAATGGACGACAGCTTTTCCTCCATTTCAAGCGGAATACCAGTAGCAGGCAATTGGTCGATCGGTGCGCGCTCAGGCTGCTGCATAAGGCGAATAAATGCTTCAGGTGCTGCGCCGCTTTCATAGAGCGGAATGAACTGCTCACGGACGCGCACAACTTTTGGCCAAGGCGTGCCGAGCGTGTTGTTGCAAAGCGTATAATAGCCGGTCGTAAGCTTCGTCATATCGTTAAAAATATTATTGTAATGATAAAATTCCTCTCCATCAAACAGTAAAATGTTGAAGCCGCCGTATAGCTCGCGTTCTTCTTTTAACACGTCGATAAAGTCGCGAGCACGCACATCGCTCGTTAAAAAGTTCGTCACGAGTTCACCGCGCGAACGGTCACCGAGTATGCGACTTTGCGGGTGACGCACGTTCGTTACTGCGGCGAAGCGTCGATCTTTCGTGACAGCAAGCCATGCACCACCAGCTTGCGCGTCCTGACCGGCGAACAAGCCGTTTTCCCAATAATGTGCCGCGATGGCAGGACGATTCGTAAACTCGTCGCGATTTGCGATCACTGTATAGCTTTTCGTCTCCTCGTGAAACGCTAATTGAATTAAACACATAAAAACCCCTCCTTCTAGCTATTATCGTAGCAAGTTGAACGCAAAAAAGCGAGCAGCTCCGTCTGAATTTCAGTGGAACGCTCGCTATATGAATGCACTATTGGACTGCACGTCACTTCCTCCTAGTAGTCGTTGTCGTCAAACTCTACGCCGAAATCTTCCTCTTCGTATAAGTATGCGTTGTCGTTATCCTCGATTGCTTCGTACGTGTAAATAATGTTTGTCATGTTGTTGTGCCCCTCTCGTATAAGTTAATTGTAGTGTAAGTTATTTTTAAGATTTTGTAAATGTCTAAATTGTTAGAAAAGTTTGAATAAGGAAAGTTTTGAAAACGTCACCATGCTTGATACGACGCGAATGAAAGCGGTTGAAAACTTTTTGAAAATAATTTTTTTGCTTTGTGGATTAGCCAGTCAGTTTGCAGTTTGCGCATGAGAATCATAATACACTCCTGTTAGTAGGCTCTCCACAGGCTGTAGTCTCGCGCTCACGCTTTTCCTACTGGAGTCCACCTCTTGTTTCGAGCCTCGTTCGCATTCTAAATTTCAATCACCCTATATATACGTCAGTCAACACAACGAAAAAACAAATTTCGCACAAACTGTTCAACAACGGCATGATACATGTCATATAGCAAGTGTGACAAATACGTCTATGGGCTAGCGGTAAAACGAGACATAATAAGAGTAACAAAAGACGAACGATTAAAAGGATGTGGCGAGACATGGCACAAATTGTGACGATGCAAGCAAATTATTCAAAGAGACAAGAACTATGGAACACCATTACACACGGACTCGGATTCGTTTTAGCGATACCAGCGACGTGGGCACTCGTTGACAAAGCACAAGCAAACGGATCGATGACAGAGCTAGCGAGCTATCTCATTTTCGGGATTGCGATGATGGTGCTGTACTTATCATCAACGCTGTACCACGCATTACCGGTATATAAAGACTTCTTTAAAAAGATGGACCACGGCGCAATCTTTTTACTCATCGCCGGCACGTACGCACCGATTTCATTAATTGCAGTTGGTGGCACGCTCGGCTGGACGATTTTAATTGTGGAGCTAACGTTAGCAGTCGTTGGGATTGTCTTAAAGTTTTACTTCGTGCATCGCTTCAAACGCGCATCACTGATTGTGTACATTGCGATGGGCTGGTTGATTATTTTCGCGTATAAGCCGTTGCTTGCGGTAATTGGTGCAGAAGGTTTCCTATGGTTACTTGCAGGTGGTTTAAGCTACACAGTCGGCACATATTTTTATAGAAATGACAACATTCCTTACAATCATGCGATTTGGCACTTATTCGTGTTAGGTGGAAGTGCATGTATGTATGTAACGGTGTTGAACTACTTATAAATGACAAACCCGTTGAGGCATCATTGCTTCAACGGGTTTTTTTAGGTTATAGGCCGACGATGTTGTTACGTCCGCGGTCTTTCGCTTTGTATAAGTTGTCATCGGCAAGCTTTGTAGCGGTTGTTAGTTCGCTTGCTTGTGAAACGGAGGCAACCCCGATACTACACGTAATCTGTAGCGTGTGCTCATCCAAACGAAGCGGCGTACTTTGAAGTGTTTCATGCAGGCGTTCCACCCATGCCGCTGCTTGGTCGAGCGGGCGATACATGACGATAATGAACTCGTCGCCACCGAAGCGGATGCAGTGGTGCTGGGCGTGATGCATTGTACGCTGAATCAGATGGGCAACCTCGATAATAATATCGTCGCCAACTGCATGCCCGTACGTATCGTTAATTTGTTTGAAGTGGTCAATGTCAAGCACGGCAACGGTCACTGTTTGTGGTGCATCGGCAAGCTCTTTTTCTAGCTTCGTGAGTAGACGGCGGTTGTTTAACGACGTCAGCGGGTCTTCAAACGCTAAGTTGCGCAAGTCCTTCGTTTTGAGTTCGGCTGCGTATTTGCTAGAACGGTCGAGCAACGCCTCCTCTAAATTTGCCTCAAGCGATTCGTTTAGCACGGTCGCAAATTCGTACGCTTCTTTATAGCGCCCCTCTTTTGCCGCGTAGTCAATCCAAATTTTTAAATGCACTTTATGTAAGCGATACTCACCTTGATTTTTCATCACCTTAAACTGTGAATCAAATAGCGTGAATGCTTCGTCAATCAATCCTTTTTCGTACAAAATGATAGCTTTCCATCGCTTGAACGTATTCATCTGTGCGGCTTGTGGCTGTAAATAGTTGAGCGCCTCAAGCTCTTGTAAATACGCGTCGGCCTTGTCGAATTGTTTCACTAAACAGTAGTGCGCGATGTAGCCTAAATACACTTCGGCTGTACTGTATTGTACGTAAGAGTTCGTCGAGTCGAGCTGCTTTGCCTTTTCCATACCGCGCTCAAGTACAGCGAAGCCTTCGTTGTAGCGCTCTAAATCGCGGTAAATTGAGGCGAAGTTCGAAGCGGTCGTTAACATCGCCGTGTTTGGCAGCTGCTCGGCGATTTTAATGCATTTTTTATACATTTCAATGCACTGGTCAAAGTCATGCCAAAAATAAAATAACGTCGCCTGTGCCATGTAGAAGCGGTGGCGATCCGCAAGTGTTAAAAATGCTTCGTATGGCTCGATGTCAGAAATGTGTTCATCGACAAATCGCACGCGCTCTAAATTGAAGTAGCACACAATCATTAATATTTTAACGCGCACAAAATTTTCGTAGTCCTCACATGCTTTATAATACGCAGCAAGTTCGCGGAGTAATGGTAAAACTTGCTCATATTGTCCAATTTTTAACAGACGTTCAACTTCTTCACGTAATCGTTCGTTCAAATTAATGCTCATACATCTTCACACCTTTTAATTATAAGTTATACGTATATTTGTTAATACATTAAGCTAAAAGAACTAAATGGGCAAGAGCAATTTGCATAGTCGGAATAAACAATTTACATCGGCATTTAGAGTAAAGCGAAGTAGGGAACGTGGCGTAACAATATGAGCGTTTTAGTTGAAAAAATATATCGTTTGCGATTTAATTTACTTACGAAAAGTAATTACTGTCGAAAATTATGGGAAATTAGGTGAACGACAACAATGAATACGAAAAATACATTACACATTTTACAACAAAAAATACAATTTACTCAATTTCATGAGGAACAGCTAGCCATTGTCGGCCCAGTGAAGCTGCCGGTCGTACAACGTGAGCTTGAAGCGACATTTCAGTGGTATAGCTGGATGCGCACGCCGAAGCATTTTACAGCAGCGGACGTGATCGACGCGTTACCAGCGATGGAGCTTGCACAGGAGCAGCAATCATCGGTGCTCGTATACGGCGATTTTGAAGCGGCTAGCAATCCGCTCGTGCGCTTCCACAGCATTTGCCATACAGGAGATATTTTCGGCTCACAGCGCTGCGACTGCGGCTTCCAGCTACATGAGTCGATGAAGATGATTGTCGAGCACGGCGCAGGGGCAATTTTTTACATTGCGAATCATGAAGGGCGCGGCATCGGCTTGTTTTCAAAATCACTGGCGTACGTGTTACAGCAAGAGGGCTTTGACACAGTAGAGGCAAACGAGGCGCTCGGCTTTGACGACGATACGCGTGACTATAGCGAGGCGTTAACGGTGCTACAGGCGCTGCGTCAGCAACCCGTGACACTTATTACGAACAATCCGAAAAAGCTCGCAGCACTGCAAGCAGCGGGACTCTCAGCACACGGTCATGTTCCGCTATGGGGCGGCGTAACCGATACGAATCGCTTTTATTTAGAAACGAAAATCGCTAAGTCTGGTCATGCACGAGACGGCAGTTGGATGGTGTAGCACATGATGACGCATACAGATTATATGAAACTTGCATTACAGCTAGCCGCAAGCGCACGCGGCAACACGAACCCGAATCCACTTGTTGGGGCGGTGATTGTGAAAGATGGTGTCATCGTCGGCACAGGCATGCACCGAAAAGCGGGCGAGCCACATGCCGAAGTACACGCCTTTAATATGGCGGGCGAGCAAGCAAAAGGCGCAACGCTTTACGTGACGCTGGAGCCGTGTTCACATTACGGCAAAACGCCACCGTGTGCACTGCGCGTCAAGGAATCGGGCGTATCGCGTGTGTTCGTGGCGATGCAAGACCCGAATCCAAGCGTGGCAGGTCGCGGCATTCAACTGTTGCGCGATGCAGGCATTGAAGTCGAAGTCGGGCTTTTAGAGGACGAGGCGCGTTTAGTAAACGAGCGCTTCATTCACAATATGCTGACGAATCGCCCGTTCATTCGCACGAAATACGCAATGACGCTCGACGGTAAAATCGCAACGCATACAGG
>JAXJTE010000233.1:0-2801 GCA_036309765.1 Caryophanon sp.
ATTTATGCTCATATAAGCCGTTTTTGTTGAAGCCTTTTTCGTTTAAGCCAAAGCAATCAAAGCCGTCATGATCAAAGCTCGTGCCGTTTTAGTGCTGACCTAATGCGTCAAAGCCGTGTTTGTTGTAGCCCTTTAAGTTAAAGCCGTGGTCGTCGTAGTGCGTGCCGTTGCGATGCAGCCCCGCTTTAGAGAAGCCTGCTTTACTGTAGCCATCTTTATTAAAGCCTTTTCGGTCAAAGCCATTTTTATCATAGCCGTTGTCATCATAAAGCGTACCGTTTTGATGCATGCCATTCATGTCGAAGCCGTTTACGATGAATGGCTGTCCATCCTTGTGAAAGCCTTCGCGGTCAAAGCCACCGTAGTTGTAATATGTACGATTTTGATGCACGCCGTTTTTGTTAAAGCCGAAGCGGTCAAAGCCACTGCGTGAGAAGCCTGTCGCATCGTAGCCCCAAAAATCAAAGCCTTGGGTATCCCAAAATGGCTTCGGTGCTTTTTCTTCATTGCGACGCACGACAAAGGTTGCGACGTATTTGCCGCTTTTATGGAAGCCAGTGCGATCGATGTATTCGCGGTTTAAACCGTGCGTATTAAAGCCTTCGCGGTCGTAGCCATTAATATCGAAACCGCTTAAATTATAGCCATCCTTATGCTGCATCCATTCGTTGTAGCCGTCTTTATCGTAGCCATGAATGTCATAGCCTTGGCGATTGTATTTTTGCAAGTTGAAGCCGTTTTTATTATAGCCATTTTTATCAAAGCCGTTAATGTCAAAGCCCTGGTCGTCATAATGCGTGCCGTTGCGATGCATGCCTTTCATATTAAAGCCATTTATATTAAACGCTTGCTCATCCGGCGCATAATCCTCATATTGATCGAACACCGCTTCTTCAGGCGTTTTCGTTAGTTTCGTTTCCATACATTCACTTCCTTGCTCATAATAAATAGATGTTGCGTCGTGGCGCATCCATTTATACACATTTTCTCACAACACGCCCAACATGTCATTCTAAAAACATTGTAATGCCAAAAAGAATAGCCGTTATGTATTGTCGCATGCCGCAGCTCATGAAGAACACGAAAAAGAGCTGCCCAATGTACGAATCGGACAACTCTATAGACACGTATTACGTTTCATGTGTAATGCTCGGTGCGCTCTTTTGTTTTCCAACTAATTCATAGGCGGCTTTTGCACGCGCTAACGTTTGCTTATTTGAACGGTCATCATTGATTGTGACGTGAACTTTTTGTTTTTGCTTCGAACGCGTCTTTTTCGGACGATCCTCTCGATCTAACGGTGTGTTTGGCTTCTCTTTATATTCATCTGTTTTTTCGTACTCCGTCTTCGCATCAGCTAAATGTTTCATGCGAATTTCGCGCTCTTCGGGAACTTCGTGCTTTTCAATTTGCTTTGCGGCACTAAATGCGGCAATTTGTACATGGGCTTTCGTCGGTGCCATTTTCATCGTCAGCTCGATTACTTCACGCTCACGCATAATGCGATCAATGTAATCGACCATGCCTGGCGCATTTTTTCGCACGTACATCATTTCCTCAGGCGTCAGCTTTTTGCCGTTTTTGAACTTCTCAATCAAACGCTGTGCTTTCGGATCGTCCTCGCCTGTATCGGTACGTGCCGCTTCGATTTCCGCTAGCTGTTTTTGCACCGATTCCTTTAACGCTTGCTTTGGATCAACGGGCTGCTGCGGCACATTCGTTTCTGCTGCTGGCTGCGGCTCACTTTTTGCACGTGGCTTGACGATTGGCTGAAACGGTGTCATTCCAATTTTCATATAGCTCACCTCTTTCTCTTTTATATCGGCAATATCGCGTATGAATGAATAACATCTGCGCATTGAGTTTTTAGAATCGTTAGAATACAATTGTTGGAAAGGGGGGAATTTAGTATGAATGTGGAATTAACACGTTTTCGCGTGAAGGAAGGGAAGTCCACGCGCGTTGACGAATGGCTTGCCTTTTTAAACAATAATATGGAAGACGTACTCGTTACGCTAGAAGGTGAAAAGAGGAATATTTGTATTGGTATTCAGTGCAAGGAACTGGTGGGCAACAGGTCGAGCAGTCCGAGCATTGGATCGACAAAAAGCATTTACAATTTTGGGATGAGTGCATTGACGAAACGTTTCGCCCTGTCGATTTACAAACAGCTGTCGTCATGATTCCAAACAATGTGAAGCAGGCGATGACTTAAAAAGGCTGGTCATCGTTAACATGAAAAGGGCTATGCTAGTCATCATTGACTGTCGCATAGCCCTTTTATTATTGAATCGTATACGAAATTGTTAAAAATGGTAGGCGAAACAGCGTCATTTTGTGCGTCGCGTATAGCTGATTACCTTCCTCCCAAATCGTGAAATACTCATGAAGTGGTAGTTTGAACGTATAACGTCCTACTGATAAATACGTGCCTGCATCGCCAGCCGCATCGCTCGTAATGTAAAGCTTATTGTCATCTGTACGAAGCGCTAAAATGCCGTGCATCGCCGACTTCGGAAGCGGCAGCGCGATGTTCATATAGCTAATGTTTTTATGCGTATGCATTGAATAAATGGCGCTAAAAACGGTGTCGTCATTAATTTTGCGCTGCCACATACGAGGGGCTATGCGACGGTCCAGCTTTTGTGATACGCGTGTAATCGTACTCTCCATCTTTTGTGGCTCCGCAGAAAACGGCAAGTTCAGCTGACCGATTTTGCGGCTAATGAATTGATACACGTACGCAAACGGCTTAAACCACATCGCCCATTTTACGCGCATCGTCAGCTCATAGTTTGTCG
>JAXJTE010000234.1:0-5037 GCA_036309765.1 Caryophanon sp.
TAGCAAGTCAGAGCTAACGACCGCTTCGGCATAGAAAAAAACGATTGTACGCGAACAAGGCTACAATCGTTTTTTCTATTACATCTCTACTTCAAAAAATTTCGTCGCTTCTTTTGAAATGAGATTTGGAATTTCACGAAACGATAAATTATGTAAGCAGCTTCGTAAATAATACGTCGTTTCGTTATTTTTTTTATTTAAGCGTGAGTTAAGACGTGCATTAATAAAACCAGTTTCTTTAACAATTGGATTTTCATCTAAAAATTTGGCGATTTCAGTAGATTTGACTGTGTATAACGTAACGTCTTCTTTATTGTTAATGTACTGACCGACTAAATAGCCGACGATGTTATTTCCTTGTGTCACGACTGATGAAATAAAGAAATCACTTAGCGGATTGCCCTTTTCCACTGTATATTCATCAGGTGTAAGCTTCAATAGCGACATGTATGCATCTGCATTTGGAAATGTAATCGTAATGCCATCAAACGGCTCTGATCGAGTTAACGAATGAATTTGTTCGTCGGTATAATACACTTTCTTGTCTGCTATCGCCACATCTTCTTCTAACATTTTTTCAGAAGTCGGCGCTTCAATATTGAATTTTTCCGCAATCATTTCTGAAATCGCTTCTTGTATACTTTTTTGAATGAGTGGACGTGACGTATTAATAAATTGCTGCGTCACTTTGAATTTAAAGCGTTCTTTAATGACAAACTTAATAAAATCGTCATTCGGTGATTCAAAAATTTCTTTAATGACTGATTTAAAAGACTGGAAATAAATAAGCGATTCCGCGAGTGCTTTCATCATCGTTTCGTCATATAAGTTTTTGGAGAACTTAATTAAATGCTCAAAATCCTCGTCGGTATAGCTTGTTAAATTGAACGTAAAGAAAGGCTTTGAATCCATAATATTGGCATCGTTTAAATCCGTGAAAAAGTAATAGTCAATGCCGTTCGTTAACACGCCTACTTTTACGCTTGGGAACGTGCTAAAATATCGACTTAATTGCGGGGCATTTTTGGCAATTGACGTTTGAATTGGCTTTGCCTCAATGAAAATTTTTGGCTCGCCGTTTAGTGAAATTGCATAGTCAACCTTTTCATTTTTCTTATGGAAGTCTGCCGTAAATTCAGGGGTTACTTCCATTGGGCTATATGTATCGTAGCCAAGCCCTTTTAAAAAAGGCAAAATTAAAAACTGCTTCGTTGATTCTTCATTTTTAATTAAGTCGCTACTTTCGATAATCACTTTGTTTAACATATCAATCGTTTCTTTCAAATTCAACACCATCACTCCCTTAAATTGCATTATAGTGTAAAATTACGTTAAATTAAACCATTTGATGTAAATAAGGAAGAATTTAATGAATGAACAGAGAGAGCCGAGCGTACACGCGATGTGTCGCTCGGCTCATTTTTATTTATGTGGCAGCGGCTTTTCAGGGCGCTTTGAGCAGTAATCGCAATTCGGATCTTTGCATGCTGGCTCGTGCCACGTATTGCATTGTGGGCAAAAATACGAATCGAATTCACCGTAGTAAATGTACGAACATTCACACGTTTCACAGCGTTTACTGCCTTCCACATGTCCGTAAATTTTGAAGCCGTCAATTGTTACTTCATCGTCTGCAACGTTTACGATTATTTCCATATTCATTCCCCTTTTCGCATATGTATCACACAATCTATGCTAGCATAGGACACATTTTTCGAAAAGTAAAAAGCTATCGTTTGCGCGATGTTAATAGCGTAGGCAATACATTGACGACAATGGAGCCGATAACAAACAGCCATACGACTTTCTCCATCGTCGGCACTACGTCGAGCAGCGCCGCCCAATCTTCATGCATGACCCAATTCGCAATGAGCCGATATTCCGCACAAAGCGTCAATGCGGTAAGCGACAGTGCAATGGCCATCGCAAGTTCATAGTTCTTTCCTTTTATGTATAGCACGATATTGGTCATCGTTGCCAATACAGTTAATGCACCAAACAGTATCCACATAACATCACCTCATAATAAATGAGCGTTTCCTCACAAAAAAAGTTCCCATTTATTCGGGAATTTCGGTATGATGAAATGAAAAGGAGGCACTTCAATGAAAAAATGGGCATTCATCGCATGTACATGTTTACTCGTTGGCTGTGACGCGGATGTCGAAAGCGTGGACACACGAGCAGTTGAGGAAACTGTTGTAAAAGCAGCAACAGCGGACGAAGCATTCAAGCAGTTTGAAGCGGCACAAGATACATTTTTGGCGACGAATGTGTACGGCACGTATAACGTCAGTGACGCTGAAACATTGTACGTATTTGGCGACGATACGCAATACTTCGTCGCAACTGTTGTGAACGACAATGGTTGGTACGTGAAGGAAACATTTAGTGTCGATGTTGACGGTGATTCATCTAACGGTAGCGACGCATTATTAGCAGGGCTGAGCGATGATGAAGCAGACAAGCGTGCGGATCGCATCATCATTCCAATGCCAAATGAGCAGTTTATATGGATTGCTTTACAAAAAGAACAAGAAGGAGTGTCAATCATGACCGAAACGAATTACATAACGACGATCCAGCAACATTTACAGCAATACAGCGAGCCGCTAATTGAAACGCTTCGCAACGTGCAAACATACAATTTTGACGAGGCAGTGGAGCTTGTTGATTTCCAAGCATTTGCGGATCCGACATTATTTACGTTAGCGATTACGATGTTTTCAATGGATAAACATGCAGGAGAGGTGTTCCAACATGACGCGACGTCTGATGCATTCGCAGGCAGTGAGGAAGTGCTGTCAGAAGTAGCGTATTATTCATTGTTAGACGAACAGCAAGATGCTTTTTATGAGTTGTATGAAGAAGAGGGTTTTGAAGAGCAGGAGCAGCGCGTCATTGCAAAATGGTTTGCGAAATGCTGGGACGAAGCAGGTGGGGCGCAGTTTAACTTGCCAGCGTACTTCACGTTCCATGATGCCGCTCAGTCGTACGATTTACAGCAAGGGGAATTTGTCGATAGCGAGGCATTGTGGGAGTAAAAGATTGTTTAATATCAAGCGTGTTGATTACCCATTCAATTCGCAGTTCGCGTTCTTTCATCTTCCGCGTATCAACAGACTTCGTTCAATACGAAAGGCACTCGCACAACGGGTGTCTTTTTCGTTCGTTTGACAGTGCCGCTTCGTCCGTGCTATATTTATCTCGAATTGAAGATAAACAAAGGAGCGGGTATGATGACAAAACAAACAGCAGGCATTCATCACATTACAGCGATCGTCGGGCAGCCACAGGAAAATGTTGATTTTTATGCAGGTGTACTCAGCTTACGTTTAGTGAAGCAAACCGTAAATTTCGACGACCCGACGACGTACCATTTATATTTCGGTGATGAAGCGGCTCGTCCAGGCACAATTATGACGTTTTTCCCGTGGCCGAATGCATACCGTGGTGAAATTGGCGATGGGCAAGTCGGCGTCACAACATTTGTCGTCCCAGCAAATGCGTTATCATTTTGGAAGGAGCGTCTTACTTCATTCGACGTTCAGTATACGGAAGCAACGCGCTTTGGCGAACAGTACGTGCAATTTTGCGACCGACACGGCTTACAATTGGAACTTGTTGCACGTGAAGGAGGCGAGCTCAATACATGGTCGTTTAGCGGCGTTACACCTGATGTTGCCATTAAAGGTTTCGGCGGGGCAGTGCTTTACTCACTTGACCCAGAGGAAACGAATGATGTATTAGTGAACGTGATGGGTTTACGTTACGTTGGGGAAGAGGACGATTACATGCGCTTTGCATCAACAGGCGACATTGGCAACGTAATCGACGTGCGCATGACGACAGAGGCGCGTGGTACGATGGGTGTTGGTACGGTGCATCACATTGCGTGGCGTGCAAGTGACGATGCGGATCATGCCGAGTGGCGCACACACATTCAGCAACATGGAAAAGCGGTAACGCCTGTGAAAGACCGCAACTATTTCAACGCCATTTATTTCCGCGAAGCAGGCGGCATTTTATTTGAAATTGCGACCGACACACCAGGCTTTGCACACGATGAATCATTTGAGACGATGGGTACATCACTTATGTTACCGGCGCAATATGAAGAAAAGCGTGCCGAGCTAGAACAGACGTTACTGCCGATTACTGTGCGTCCATTACGTTAAACAAAGCGAGCTGCCGTATGACCGGTCGCTCGCTTTTGTCATTTCGCTACATATTCAAATAGCCTCGCATACATCGCCTGTTCGTCATCTTCAACGAAAAAGTACGATGCATACTCTGTTGCCGTGTCTTTATCAAACGAATATACCGTCGTATGCGAACCGTCAATCAATGCCTCTCGATGCTCCTCACTGTATGTAAGACCCTCGTTTACGAACGGAAAGTGCCGCTTCGGTGAGTCAAAAAAAATAATCGGCACGTCACTGTTTTTATACGTGTCGATATAGCGATCATCTGAAGCCTCATCGAACGCGCTTTTTGTAATCATAACCGCATCTACATCAACCGCCCATTCCTGAAGCGACGACGGCACGAACGTAATGTGCTCGTTGTCGATGTCAGGCATGTCTCCAATGACCGCAATTGTTAGCGGCGCCCCGTCGTATTCATTGCTAGAGCAGGCGGTGAGTAGGAAAGTTACGATAAATAGAAATTTTTTCATTGAAAATATGCTCTCTTTTCTTTGAATCTATGTTCAGTGTTCCGAATACTTCGACTATTTAGCATCAATTCATGATGAAAAAAGCTCTTTATTTTAAGCGAATTTATTGTTACTTAAAATAAAGAGCTGATTTGTTAAAGTTAGTTTAAATATTTTTGAATAGTCTTAATACTTTGCTCGTATTGAGATGAAACTTTTAAATTTTTCGTAATAAATTCAATATTTAACGTTTGTGTAAGAAGTTCAATAATTTGTGTTAATCCCTGTATTTTTTGCTGTTCAGCTGCTGTTAGAGATTGTTTTCTTTTTAACGCGTCAACTTCTTGCATAACCCTGAATTATTCACCAAAACCTCAAAA
>JAXJTE010000235.1:0-2187 GCA_036309765.1 Caryophanon sp.
CGTGTGTAATCGCAATGACGTAATCCGCTGTTGTTACGATTTGCCCGTCGTATACGTTCGTTTCAAAATATGCCGTTACGTCCTCGGCATCGTCTTTTACGACAACATTTGGACTATCTTCTATTACAGGCGCGTCTGTTGGTGGAGTCGTCGTTTGCGGCTGTGTTGAAGGTAGGGCAGTCGTTACGTTCGCTTGTGGCGGTGCGGGGCTGCGATCGAGCGTTTGTTTTGGTGGCTCTGTCGCTTGTGGCTGCTGCGGTTGCGATTGTGTTGTTTGCTGCGGCTGTGCCACTTGCTCCTGCTGTGGAGGTGGTGGCGTCGCTTGTTGTTCGACAGGTTCTTGCTGCTGTTGTTCTTCTATTGGCGCTTCAGCAACATCTTCATCGGTTCGCGTATCGTCAATTGTTGCTTGAGCGATTTGCTGGCCTTGAAGCGTCATTGTAGAAGCGGGCATTAATGCCGATAAGTTTTGCTGCTGCGGCTGCATGCTTAAACATGGCAGCAAAATGAGCAAAACAAACGACAGCCACTTCATGTAGCGAAGCAAATTGCGCATAAAGTTGTTCAACCTTTCCTTTTATTTACGCCAGCGAATCGCACGCATAAAAAAACGCTATTTCTCAACTGAATGAGAAATAGCGGAAAATGAGCATGGAACAAAGAGACGACATGCCGATTTGCCGTATAGTCTCTTTATTCCGAAGAGAGTGGATACGATCAGAAAAAGACAGGTCTCCTGACTTATGCTTCAATTTACTTTGAACCCTTCCCATCGATCATCGACAGTGGTATCGTTCATTTCATTAGCACTTTACAGTTGCGGAAACAGTTTTGGATTTACACCAAATTCCCTATTAAGCCTATGCGGCATCTTCTTCCTGCTGGACGTATTTACTTATGTTCAAGAATAACAGATAAATTTCGTTTCGCAATAATAATCCATAAATTTAAGTATGGAGTAGGAAGGAAAACGTGAAATATGTGCTTTTGTAGCACCGAATAATATATTTCTTTCCAAATGATTACATAACGTTTATGATATTCGTATATTCAAATAATCAAATATACGAATAGGTGGATGGTACGAAGTGGGGTTAGGAAGTTTACGTGAATATTCATTTGAAAAGTTTCGCAAAGATTTAGTTTCAGGCATCATCGTCGGTGTTATCGCAGTTCCGCTCGGTATGGCGTTTGCGATTGCGTCTGGTGTGAAGCCCGAGTACGGTATTTATACGACGATTATTGCCGGCATTATTGTATCGCTCGTTGGGGGCTCAAAGTTTCAGATTGCAGGGCCGACTGGGGCGTTCATTCCGATTTTGCTCGGCATCGTCATGAGCTATGGCTATGAAAATTTATTAATTGCTGGGTTGATGGCAGGGGTCATGCTGCTATTGATGGGGGTGTTTAAGCTAGGGGCGCTTATTCAATACATTCCGCGACCGGTCACAATTGGCTTTACGACCGGCATTGCCGTCACGATTTTTTCTGGGCAAATTAGCAATTTTTTAGGGCTGAGTGGCACAAGTAATCACGAATATTTTATGGATAAAATGAAGGACATTTACGCGCATTTACATACGACGAATATGTATAGCGTCATTGTGGCAACGGTTGGGCTTTTGCTCATGTTCCTCGCAAATAAATATATGCGAAAAATTCCAGGGGCGCTCGTTGGCTTAATTGGCTCAACGGTTGTGGCGACGCTGTTTTTCCCTGGACAGCTTGCGACAATTGGCTCGACGTACGGTGCCATTTCCAACACGCTGCCGAGCTTTCATATGCCAGACATTACGCTTGAGCGCATATATATGTTAATTGGACCGGCATTCGTCATTGCGATGCTCGGTGCAATTGAGTCGTTGCTGTCGGCGGTTGTTGCAGATGAAATGACGGGCACGAAGCATAATAGTAACCGCGAGCTGATTGGACAAGGGCTTGCCAATATCGTGACGCCGCTCTTTGGTGGGATTCCGGCAACAGGCGCGATTGCGAGAACGGCGGCGAACGTCAAAAATGGCGCGGTGTCACAGTTATCGGGTATTATTCACGGGCTTGTCGTGTTAGCAGTGCTTTTAGTGCTAGCGCCATATGCGTCAACGATTCCGCTTGCGAGCATGGCACCGATTTTAATGATTGTTGCGTGGAATATGAGCGAGCTGCATAAATTTATCGACATTGTAAAGC
>JAXJTE010000236.1:0-6165 GCA_036309765.1 Caryophanon sp.
CGCTTACAATATGCATGGCTAAGTCGATACTTGCTTCACATGCGCGTTGAATATTTAAAATGATGCTGTCTTGCTTTGTGAAATCGTTTAAGTTGTCACGATTTCCGGCATATACTTCATGAATTCGATTGATGCATCGTTCAATCGTCATCGTTTTGTTTAAGATGACGTCATTCATTCCCAAATACACTTCCTCTTTTTTGAATTGCTGCAATCATTGGGGCGCGTTGTTCATATAATGTCGCATACATACTATACGCACGCATTCGTTGACGTATAAATTCATTTTCGTCACATATGTCAATCGGAATACCTTGCTCAAAAATTTGCATTGTGAATACGGTGTCAATTTGTTTAATGTCGATTAAATCCACTTCACGCCCAGCAATTCCGGCAAGCTCACCTGCTAACAAAAAACGCTCGTATGACGAAAGCTGCTGCTTGCTAAAATAAGCGAGGTCAATATCGCTGTCATCACGCGCAGTTCCCTTTGCAAACGAGCCAAACAATAGAATAAAATCCGGCTGAACGTGCTGTTTTATACATGCGATGAGCTGTTGCTGTAGTTCGGGGTGTAACAATTGCATCACCGTCCTTTCCTTCATTATAAGGAATTTCGTTTAAATGAAAAGAAAATCCGCTCACATCTAGTAGCACGTGAGCGGATTTTTGTATGTATTAGTCCTCTAAATATGTACAGCAATAGTCTGTCACCGTTTCAACTTCAAGTGAAAATGTCGAGTTCGCAGGCACGTAAAATACGCCTGATCCGTTGATTGTTTCCCAGTCACTGCCTGCTAGCTTGTAGCGTAGTTTGCCAGCTGTAATGTCCATTTCCTCGCGTGCAGCTGTTGAGAACTCGTATTCGCCTGGAAGCATAATGCCAAGTGTTTTGTATGAGCCGTCTGCAAATGTAATTTTGCGGCTTGTGACACGTCCTTCAAAATATATGTTTGCCTCTTTATCAATTGTTACGTCTGTAAAAGTTGTCATGAAATCGCTCGCCTTCTTAAGTAGTATATGTTTATCATAGTTCACTGCGCGTCGTACGTAAATGCCGATTTTCGATGAAACGTATATGAAAGTGAGAATGAAAATGTGTATGTATGTTCGTAGTGAAGTTACACATTTTTTGATGGCAGCGTGAATGTAGTGAATATTTTAGAAGCTCTTCTTTATCTTAGTTTAAATTCATTGTTTTATTACTATTTTTTAGTGGTATAGTAGTCAGAATGTAATATTAATGATGGAGGTGGCTTGTATGGAGCAGGGAGCATTGATTTCAAATCTTGACCATTTACGACAAGAGAACAAGCTGAGCGAGTACGTTGAGCAGTTCTATTTCTTTTTAGCTACCGCTGTGCAAAAAGAAGACGCGAAGCTATTACATACTTTGTTGGACCGATATGTGCGGGAAGTTTTTTATTCAGACGATCGCGTGCGTTTGTATCAGCTGTTACAAGCTGCCAAATCATTTATGCGTTTGCCAGAGCATAAGGCGTATCATGCGCTGTTTTATTTAATTAAAGGCAATGTGTTGTATTTTTCAGTTGATTATGAAAAGGCCGCTGAAAACTATAAGCGTGCGATTAGTGCTGCGGCGGAAATGCAAGATTTTCATGTGCTTGGCGTGGCGTTAAATAATTCAATTGCCCACGCTAATCATTTGGAGTTGCGGGAGAAGAAAGAAGTTTCGCTTATGTCATCTGTGTTTCTTCGCATGACGAATGGGCAACAACGTCGTAAGCAATATATGCTGCTTATTTTACCAGTTGAGATTGCTCTTGATTTACAGCAATACGACTACGCACAGCAATTGCTAGATGCTTTAAAGGCGCAAGTGTTACATGAGGACGTTATTTTGCGTGAGCTACGCCAGCTCGATGTAGTGCAGCTGCGCATTTATTTGAAAAGTAAGCAGTACGATGCCTTTTTTGCGAAGTTAGCCGATCTACAGTCAGCCGGATTTCAGCACCAGTATGATTTGCAGGCGGTCATGTATGAATATGCGATTGAAGCGGCAACAGATGTGCAAGATTTGGCGTTGATACGGCAATACGAGGAGCATTATGAGCAATGTAGAAAAATGCGTATCGAAGTTGTAAAAAGAATGCGAAGGTATACTATTAAAATGAGAGATCTTATGGACTACATGGTACTGTTTGAGGTGCTGAAGAAAAAAGCAAATCGTCATATTGAGCGAGGGGCTTTGCCGCAGTATACGGTTGTCCTGTTTCATGTGGAGCGTGAGCATTTAACGGATGAGGAGTTGCATGCGCTTCAACTTGCGATGCATGAGCGCATGCTGCCAAACTTAAATCGTACATTGTTTGGCTGTACGATGGTGAGTTCGTCGAAAATGTTGTATGTCTTTAAACAAACGGAAGCAGAAATAATTACGTACTTGCAAGAATACATTAAGCCTGTAATCGCGGCATATCGCCAAAAAATAAATAAGCCATTTCGCGTCATTATTAGCTATGTGCAAAATGATTTGTACGGCTATGATACGTTTGAGCAAATATTACAGTATGCGTATGCGCTCGTGTATTATGAGCGTTATAATGGGCAGGAGGCGTTACTCAATGCGTAATTCTTTATTTTTTTTAGATAATGACGATGTTCATCGCATTGAAATGTATGAGAGCTTTGCCTATTTTGAATATATGCTGCGTTATTCGTATCAAACGTCGTTGACTGCGAAAATGCTTTTGTATGATGCAGCTACATCTTTATGCGAGCGTGAAGTGCCGATTTGGGATAAGCAAATGATGATGCAACATACGGTAACGACATTCTTTTTAGAGCAGCTTGTGATGAGTAAACGTGTCGCAAAATTTAAAGCGTTTACCGAGGGGCATTTTCATCATGCATTATTTATCAGTGCGTTTTATTGCAATTACTGCTTAGATATTTATGAGGAAGCAATCCAGCAGCTGTCAAAGGAAGATTAAGTGCTACTTCATGAAGCAGATATGATTGATATGAGTATGCTGTTTGATAAAAAATACCAAGCATACGAAAGCTATCCGAGGCAGCTCATCATCGCGCAAACGAAGCTATTTAAAACGGTGCAGCAGCTATGGAAAGAGCGACAAAGCGAACAGCGTATTATGCAACAGTTAAATAAGCTAGCAGATGATTACCGCTTTGCTAAAAATGACATGAACAAGTCGCTACAAGGTGATTTTTTATAAGATGGATGGGAGCGTTGTGCAAACAATTGCTCCTTTTTTTGCTTCTTTTTATAATGTTGTGGCTAGTTTATATATCGTTTACATTTTCACTTTATACTAGAAAAAAAGGAGTGTGAACGATGAGAAAGCTACTATACATATTAAGCGCTTCTGCGGCATTACTCGCAGCGTGCAACAACGAACAAGTAAAAGAGGAAGAGCAGGCACATGCGCATCACGGCACGCGCTATTCGAATGAGCAGCTCACACTACAGCATAACGAAGGCATCGCGGCACTAACGTTTCCGCCCGTTTTGGAGCCAGTGAGCCGAAGCGGACAAAACGTAGCGTACGCATTAACAGCACAGCTTGGTGAAATGACGTTTGTGGACGGCATTACGACCGATACATACGGCTACAACGGCAACTTTTTAGGGCCGGTGCTGCGCTTAACAAAAGGTGAACACGTCACGATTCAGCTGACGAATGCGTTGGACGATTCGACGACGTTTCATTGGCACGGTTTAGAGGTCGTCGGGGATGCAACGGACGGTGGGCCACATGCGGTGATTGCACCAGGCACGACGGAAACGATTGAATTTGTCGTGAAGCAGCAAGCCGCAACACTTTGGTACCATCCACATCCGATGGGGAAAACGGCAGAGCAAGTGTATAACGGCTTAGCAGGGCTACTGTACATTGAAGACGATGTGGCGCGTGACATACCGAGCGACTACGCGGTGAACGACTTCCCAATCGTGCTACAAGACCGTACGTTTATCGACGGACAGATCGTGTATGAGGACGTGGCGAATACGAGCAGCACACTTGGTGATACGGTCATGATTAACGGTATTGTTGAGCCATTTTTAACGACGCGCAATGAGCCCGTGCGCCTGCGTTTATTAAACGGTTCGAACGCACTGACGTATTACTTGAGCTTTAGTAACGAGATGCCGTTTCAATTGCTCGCAACAGACGGCGGCTTTTTGAACAAACCACAGGAAATGACGGAATTAACACTTGGAGCAGGCGAACGTGCAGAAATTTTAGTTGATTTAACGAATGCAGCGGACGTCGCACTGATGCATGACGACATCGTGCTGCTGCCGATTGAAACGACCGGTGAAGCGATGGAAACAAACTACAGTGACACGCTAAACGACATTGTATTGCCAGCGGACGTTGCGACGATGGAGCCGACGAAGCATATTACAATGGAGGGCATGACGACAAACTTTTTATTAAACGGGCAAACGTATGATGAGGAGCGCATTGATTTACGTCAGCAACGCGGCGTAACCGAAGTGTGGGAAATTGAAAACATCATTAACGAAGAAGGCGCGATGGCACACCCATTCCATATTCACGGTACGCAATTTCATGTCGTGTCGGTGAACGGTGAAGCACCAGATGCGAGTTTACAAGGGCTAAAGGACACGGTGACAGTGCAACCAGGGCAAAAGATGCGCATTGCGGTGACGTTCCCAGAAGTCGGGCTATACATGTACCATTGTCACATTTTAGAGCATGAGGATGTTGGCATGATGGGGCAAATTGAGGTGTACGAATAAAAAGGGCATAAAAAAAGGCATATGCGGAGAAACGACTTGTTTCCCTACATATGCCTTTTTTTGTATTAGTTAAATTGTCCGCGTGTAATTTCGCCTGAGAATGAAACGTGGTCAGTGTCTTGCTCTTGACCGTTCACACGTAGCTTAATTACTTGTGCTTGTGGAATGTTTTCGAAAATCGTTGCTACGATTGAATCTTTAAACATTTGACCACCAGCTGTACCTTGTACGAATGAAGAATTTACGATTGACTCTTTGAAGTCGATCATAATCACAGTTTCGTCAGCTGATACAGCATGCTTGTTGTAATATTCTTCATAGCCAAGTTGGTCGATTAAGTATTTTGTAATCGGGCCATCTGTTTTGAATTCGTATGCGATTTTCGCAGTCGGAATCACGTTTTCTGCATTTGCATCACTTGTGTAAATGATGACTTCATTTGCTTTCTTCGTTGACACGTCAATTGCGCCAGTAGTTACTGCTGGTGCAGTATAGCCTGTTGAAACGCCTGCACTTTGTGTTGTTGATGGTGCAACGTCATTTGTGAAAATACCTTCAGTTGTTGATGGTGCAACTGAATCAGATGTTGACGGTGTTTGAGCTGGATCAGTTACTGCTGGCTCAGTTGGTTCTGCCACTTCATCTGTTTCTTCTGTTGTGCCTTCTTCTGTAGTACCTTCTTCAACTACTGGCTCAGTTGGCTCGATTGTTTCCTCGATTGCTGGTTGTTCCTCAACTGCTTTTTCTTCTTGGTCTTTTTCTCCTGGTGTACATGCTGCAAGTAATAATGCTGCTGCAAATGTTGACGTCAGGAATAAATTCTTTTTCTTCATAAAAATAAAGCCCCCTTTTTTCTTAATCATATAATGAAATGAATCAGATAGCACGTATTCTCGCATTTTTCTTTTTCGCATACGGAATCATAGACGAAAAAAATGAATACAAGCTACTACATGACAACGATATATAAATTTTACAATAGGTTGCGCTGAAATGCCAAACTTTATTTTGAAACGATTACCTATATATATGATGAAAATGGACGGATTTCCTTGTAATGTTACAAAAGTGTTACAAATATGCCGTTTATATGAACATTACTCATTATTTCGTAATGATTCTTTCTTCTTATTGTTACACAAATGAAACAATTAACCTGTATGATAATAGTAGCAAATGAAATAACCGAAGATAAAACGGAGGGACTTCATGTCATTGAAACATTACTTATCATTCCTTGGAACAGCATTATTAGCCTTTTTTGTATTTACAGCAGAAGCGAAAGCAGCTACATATGAAGTAAAGCAAGGAGATACCATTTCGACAATTGCGCAGGCACATGGCACAACGGTCGCAAAATTAAAAACGACAAACAATTTACGTTCGAATACAATTGCAGCAGGTCAAACATTAAC
>JAXJTE010000237.1:0-3491 GCA_036309765.1 Caryophanon sp.
AATGACATTCGTTTCATCATATTCCACAACCTCACCATTTAAGAAAAACGCTGTTTTATCGCTAATACGCGCCGCTTGTTGCATGTTGTGCGTTACAATAACAATCGTATAATCTTTTTTCATTTGTGTAATTAATTCTTCAACCTTTAACGTTGAAATTGGGTCAAGCGCTGACGTTGGCTCGTCCATTAAAATGACGTCTGGCTTCATTGCGATGGCACGTGCGATACAAACACGTTGTTGCTGACCACCTGAAAGACCAAGCGCCGACGTTTTAAGACGGTCTTTTACTTCATCCCAAATCGCTGCACCGCGTAAGCTTTCCTCTACTAATGCGTCTAACACCTTTTTATTTTTGATGCCTTGCATGCGAGGTCCGTACGCCACGTTATCATAAATGCTCATCGGGAATAAGTTTGGCTTTTGGAACACCATGCCCACTTTTGTGCGCAGTTTAATAACATCTTGAGACGTATAAATATTTTCGCCATCAACGGTAATATCACCTGAAACACGTACACCTTCGATTAAGTCATTCATACGGTTTAACGTGCGTAAAAATGTTGATTTCCCACAGCCTGAAGGACCGATTAGCGCCGTTACTTCCTTCTCTTGAATGTTTAAGCTCACGTCGAATAATGCTTGCTTGTCACCGTAAAATAAGTTTAAGTTGTCCACGTTGATTTTCGTTGCTTTATGCCCACGCTCCATGGCGATTGGTGCTGCTTGTGTGTACGTTGTTTCATGTAAAATCGTTGTCATAACGAAACCCTCCAAATGTTAAAAATCTGCTTTGTTTAGCTTTTTCGAAATAAATGTTGCCGTCATGTTAATAAAGAAAATTAACACGATCAAGACGATGCCGACTGCTGCTGCTAGCCCAATGTCCCCTGACTCTTGCGTTACTAAATATGAATGAACGGTTAACGTACGTGCTGATGAGAAAATGCTATCTGGCATTGCCGCAACTGTTCCTGCTGTTAAGAAAATAGCTGCTGATTCCCCGACGATACGTCCGATTGATAAAATAATCCCTGATAAAATACCTGGCATCGCGCTCGGTAAAATGACTTTATATAACGTTTGTAGCTTCGTCGTCCCAAGTGCAAGTGACCCTTCACGATAGCTTGGTGGTACAGTTTTAAGTGCTTCTTCTGTCGTACGAATGATGACTGGTAGCACGATAATCGTTAATGTTAATGATGCCGCAAGTATTGACATACCAAGCTTTAACGTTGCTACGAAGAATACCGCCCCGAATAAACCGTAAATGATAGATGGAATACCTGTTAAGCTTTCTGTTGCAAAGCGAATCATATTCACTAAGCGACCTTGCTTTGCGTACTCTTGTAAATATACTGCCGCTAAAATCCCAAGCGGTGTTGCGATAATGAGTGAAATAACAATTGTGTAAATCGTTGTGACGATCATCGGCCAAATACCGCCGCCACCTGTTGGCGAATAATCACCAAAAATGAAATCAAAGCTAATGTAGCCAATGCCTTTATAAAAAATAAATCCGACGATGAGTAGTAATACACCGATTGATACGAGTGCTGATGCCCATAATAATCCACGTAATACGGCGTCCTTTGCTTGTCTCATATTATTGACCACCTTTTGACAGCTTCGATAACACGAAGTTTAAAATTAAAATGAATGAGAATAATACAATCCCTGTTGCAAACAGCATTTCTTGATGCGTGCCTGCTGCATACCCCATCTCAAGTGCGATGTTCGTCGTCAGTGGACGTACTGAATCCGTTAAGCTCGTTGGTACGATTAATGCGTTCCCTGCGACTAAAATAACGGCCATCGTTTCACCAATTGCACGACCAAGTCCGAGTACGACCGCTGCTAAAATACCTGATTTTGCTGCTGGTACAATCACTTTAAAAATCGTGCCAATTTGTGATGCACCGAGCGCAAGTGAACCTTCACGATATGCTTTTGGTACAGCGCGAATGGCTGTTTCTGATACGGTAACAATTGTCGGTAACATCATGATCGCTAATACGATAATGACCGCGATTAAGCTTTGCCCACGCGCTAGCCCTAAATTGTCCTGTAAAAATGGTACGATGATTGCTAAACCGAACACCCCGTATAATACTGACGGAATCCCTGCAAGTAATTGAATGGCTGGTGATAAAATTTTTGCGACTGATTTCGGTGCAATTTCTGCTAGGAAAATCGCTGTAAATAAGCCAACTGGTACGCCGATTACAAGTGCGCCAATCGTTGCATAAAGCGACGCAACAATCATTGGCCAAATGCCGAACTTATCCTCACTTGGTACCCAATCTGAGCCGAATAAAAAATCAATAAAGCTATATTCGCCTGATACGAATGGTGTCGCGCCTTTAAAGAACACGAAGCCGACGATCAGCACTAAACTAAAGACCGAAAGCAGCGCACACACTAAAAATAGCTTCGATGAAAATTTCTCTAGTGCGTATTTTCGCTTATTCGCTTTCGTCATGTCTGTATGTGTTGTCTCCACTTGTAAATCCTCCTAATTAGTCAAGACGAATTGCGCCCGCCTCTTCAACGATGTCTTGCCCTTCTCCACTTAAAATGAAGTCAATGAACTGCTCACCCGCTTCATGTAAGCCCGCCTGATGCACGAATAAAAATGGACGTGCGAGCGCGTATGAGTTATTTAATACGTTGTCTGCTGTTGGTGCGACCCCGTTAATATTTAATGTGCCAATCGATTCATCGATGTATTCAAATGAAATGAAGCCAATCGCATGCTTGTTCGTCGCAACAGTTGTTTTAATGTTGCCATTTCCACTTGCGACAATTGCGTTACGAATCAGTTCCCCTGAGCCATAACCAACGATCTCTTGGAATGCATCGCGTGAACCTGAACCGTCCTCGCGTGATACGACGACAATTTCTAAATCGTCACCACCAAGTTGCTTCCAGTTCGTCACCTCGCCAGTGAAAATTTGCTTCACTTGCTCCATCGTCACATCCTTCACCGAGTTGCTCGGATGCGTTACGACTACGATGCCATCATATGCAATGACTACTTCCTCGACTGCTGCTTTTTCTTCTTCTTTTAAATCACGCGACGACATGCCGATATCTGATACACCGTTCATCGCGTTTGTAATGCCGGCAGAAGAACCAATTTGGTTTACTTCGATATTGACATTGACGTCTGTTTCATATTTCGCTGCAAGCTTTTCTGCAAGCGGGCCGACTGATGTTGAACCAGAAATTGCAACTGTCTCACCGTTGCCACTTGCTGAGTTACCAGCTTCCTGCTCGTCGCCACATGCTGCTAATAAGAAACTGCTTGCAATCGCTGCACTTAACCATGTCTTTTTAAGAACCTTCATTTTTCTCCACCGTTTCTTTACAATTTGTCTGTCTTTCCTTTAACGTATTTTTATCATAACGCGCTTTTATTAATCGCTTATACGACTTTTGTAAATGCCGTGTAAAGATTGCGTTTCAAATTGCAAAGAAGTGTTGTAAAT
>JAXJTE010000238.1:0-21947 GCA_036309765.1 Caryophanon sp.
AGTAGAATTCGAGTTGAGCTCAAATTGTCATTTCAGCAAAAGCTAAAATGTTGCTGGCATCAATTATGATGTCCAAAATTCTTTGCTAGTTAAACTAGCTATGTTTCATCAACGTTTGTTGTTCAGTTTTCAAGGTTCATGCCGCTCTCTCAAGCGAACTTCTATATCATAACACCATACTTTCAATTCGTCAACATTTTTTAAAAAGTTTTTTTAGAATCATTTTTTGGTGTGTGCTTCTTATCGGAGCAACATTCATAATAATACGCGCTTTCTTTATAAAAAGCAATCACTTTTCATAAAAAAATCCAAAAAATTCACCCATCAAACAAGTAATCCTACATTTTAAAGAAATAAAAATCCCCAAATAGCGTAAAACAACAAGATATTAACGATCAAAGCTAATTATTTACTATATAAATATAACACAATGTACATTTCTTCTATATAAAGCAAACGAGCTACCAATATTTATGGCAGCTCGCAGCGTCATTATTTTGATGTGTGGCGCATTGTTGGGAATAATAATACGTCACGAATCGATGGAGAGTTTGTTAATAACATAACAAGACGGTCAATACCGATACCTAAACCACCAGTTGGCGGCATACCGTATTCTAATGCTTCGATGAAATCGTTATCCATTTCGTGCGCTTCATCGTTGCCCGCTTCCTTCTCAACCATTTGAGCTTCAAAGCGCTCGCGTTGGTCGATTGGGTCGTTTAACTCTGTGAAAGCATTTGCGTGCTCACGACGAACGATGAATAACTCGAAACGATCCGTGAAACGTGGGTCTTCTGGATTTTTCTTCGCAAGTGGTGAAATTTCCACTGGGTGACCTGTAATGAATGTTGGTTGCACTAATGTTTCTTCGATTTTTTGCTCGAAGAATTCGTTAATGATGTGACCCACTTCATGAGAGTCTTTAATTGCAACGCCGTGGTCAGCTGCATGCTTGCGAGCTTCCTCAACCGTCATTGGCTGCCAGAAGTCTACACCTGTTGCTTCTTTAACAGCGTCAACCATGTGCAGACGCGTCCAGCCAACACCTAGCTCGATTGTATCTTCGCCGTATTGAACTGATGTTGTACCTAACACATCTTGTGCAACGTGTGCTACTAAGTTTTCTGTTAAGTCCATAATGTCGTTGTAATCTGCATATGCTTCATATAACTCGATCATTGTGAATTCTGGGTTGTGACGAGTTGAAATCCCCTCGTTACGGAATACGCGTCCGATTTCGTATACTTTCTCTAAGCCACCAACGATTAAACGTTTTAAGTGAAGCTCGATTGCGATACGCATGTAAAGCTCCATATCAAGTGCGTTATGGTGTGTAATGAACGGACGAGCCGCCGCACCACCAGCAATTGTATGTAGCATCGGTGTTTCTACTTCTAAATAGCCGTTGTTGTCTAAGTAGTTGCGGATTGCGCGAATGATTTTAGAGCGTAAAATGAATGTTGCTTTTGATTCTTCGTTCGTCATTAAGTCTACGTAGCGTTGACGGTAGCGTTGTTCTACGTCTGTTAAACCGTGGAACTTGTCAGGTAATGGACGTAATGATTTCGTTAAGAATGTGAACTCTGTCGCCTTTACTGATAGCTCACCTACGTTCGTGCGGAATACAAGCCCTTTAATCCCTACGATGTCGCCTAAGTCTGCTTTGTTAAATAATTCGTATGCTTCGTCGCCGATTGCATCTTTACGTACGTAAATTTGAATTTGACCGCCTAAGTCTTGAATGTGCGCAAAGCCTGCTTTCCCTTTGCCACGCTTCGTCATAATACGGCCTGCAATTACAACTTCGCGCTCGTTGTCGTGTAAATAGTCTTTATCGAACTGCTCGTTTTCTGCAATTACCTCGTTTGATAAATGCGTGCGCTCAAAGCGGCTACCGAATGGATCAAGACCGCTCTCGCTAATGTCCGCCATTTTTTGACGACGTACGATTAGCTGGTCATTTAATTCTTCAATGTTTGACACGTTTGTCACTCCTTATTGTATAAACCTGATTTCATATTCGTTTATTGTACACAAAATTTGGCTATGGTTCATCTGTTTCGATTGAATTATTGCAAATTACTCGTTTTCACTACGCCTGTGTCACCGAACGCGTCGGCTCAATTTCGCCTTCTAAGCGCCCTGCGTCTGCATCGGCTATGACGCCGCGCAGCAATAAGCAAAAATCCGCGCCCGTTTCTGTTTGGTTAATCGCTGTACGAATTTTCCCGTTGCCGCGAATGCCTTTTAAATACCAAGAGGCGTGCTTGCGCATTTCACGTACTGCTAGTTTCTCCCCTTTTAATGCACTTAAGCGCTCAAAGTGAAGTAGGCAAACGTTCATTTTCTCCTGCACAGTTGGCTCTGGTGGCAGCTCGCCCGTTTCTAAATAACGCACGGTGCGATACATCATCCACGGGTTGCCAAGTGCGGCGCGACCAATCATAACCGCATCTGCACCAGTATGATCTAAAATGCGCTTTGCATCCTGTGGTGTTTCGACGTCGCCATTTGCGATAAATGGTACATTGATGTTCGCCTTTACTTCTTTTAAAATATCCCAGTTGGCGTGACCTTCATACATTTGCATGCGCGTACGTCCGTGCATCGCAATTGCTGATACACCGGCGCGTTCTGCTGCTTGTGCATTTTCGACCGCAAATACATGCTCCTCGTCCCAGCCGATGCGCATTTTTACCGAAACAGGCTTTTTCACCGCATCAACTACAGCTGCGACCATTTCATAAATTTTATTCGGGTCGAGCAACCAGCGCGCGCCCGCTTCGCATTTAATAATTTTATTCACTGGACAGCCCATATTAATGTCGATAATGTCTGCGTTCGTATATTGATCGACGTACTTCGCCGCTTCGACTAAGTTTTCTTTATCGCCACCGAAAATTTGCAGCGTCATCGGATGCTCGCGCTCGTCTACGTAAAGCATATCCATCGTTTTTTTGTTGCGCGTATTTAACGCTTTGTCGCTAATCATTTCAGCGTACACTAAGCCCGCACCGAACTCCTTCACCGTTAAACGGAATGCCGAATTGCATACACCTGCCATCGGGGCAAGCACAACGCGGTTATCCATGACGATGTCGCCAATTTGAAATGGCTTTTGCTCGTTCGTCATTATTGTTGCTCCTCCTCGGAATGTTGTCACCGACTTGTATATGTGTTAATGCTTCTCGCATTGAGGCAGGCTCTCAGCGGGCGTGGTGTGAGCCTGTAGTCTCACGCTCACGCTTTTCCCGCTGGAGTCCGCCTCTCGCTCAAAGCAACATCTACTACGAATCAACACATTACTTTATATAGAAGCAAAAAGGTTACTGCACGTCTTGTATAAACTGTGAAACGCTCACTTGCTCCGCCCATTTCACAATACCTTCTTGCTGTAAATCCATTTGCGTCAGTAGCTGCGTCGCTTGCTGTAGCTGCGGTGTGTCGCCGTCGCTAACATCTGCAAGCGGCACGAGTACGAATGCACGCTCAAACATGCGCTCATGCGGCACAATTAAGCGCTCTGTTTCAATATTTTCGTGATTAAACAGTAAAATGTCAAGGTCGATGCTTCGAGGACCCCAGCGATATAAACGAACGCGCCCAAGCTCTTGTTCAACAAACTGGCACGTATCAAGTAATTGCTGTGCGTCCTTATCTGTCTCAAGCTTCACACAAATGTTTAAAAACGCCGGCTGATCCGTCACGCCAACTGGAGCTGTTTCGTAAATTGCCGATACCGCTTTTACATCGACTTGCTGCTGCAATAATGCAACTGCATGCGCTAAATTTTGCTCGCGCTCACCTAAGTTCGTTCCAATCGATAAATATGCTACGTTCATACGAATTGCCCTCGCGTAATTTCGACTGCTACTTCTTTATAATGCCCTGGAATTGGCGGGTCGGGTTTCATAATTTCAACGCGGCAACCAAACACTTGCCCCTCATAATCTGCTAAAATACGCGTCGCAATCGTTTCGGCAACCGCTTCGATTAATTTATACGGCGTGCCTTCAATAATTTCCTTGCACAGCTCATACACACCGACGTAGCTGACCGTCTTATCTAAATCGTCCGTCTTGCCTGCTTCTTCAATGTTTACCGCAAGTGACACAGTTGCGCGAAATCTTTGCCCTAAACGAGTCTCCTCTATTAAAACTCCGTGATAGCCGTAAAACTGCATATCGCGTACGTGAATGTAATCCATTATATTCTCTCCTTTAATGTCGGGTTGGCAGTTCACCGTCTACTATCAATTTACCAACGAGTGCATCCATCATTTTTACTGTGCGCACCGTTTCTTTCACATCATGCACACGCATCATATGACAACCGCTTTGCACACCGAACGCACATGTCGCAAGCGTTCCTTCCAGTCGCTCCTCTACAGGCAAATCTAGCACTGCACCGATTAACCGTTTGCGTGACGTCGCAAGCAGCACCGGATAGCCAAGTGCTGTGAGCTGCGGTAGCTTTTGCATCGTCTCGATTGATTGCTGTAAATTTTTCACGAAGCCAATGCCTGGGTCGAGGAAAATATGCTCATCTGGCACGCCCGCTTCTTTTGCAATGCGAATGCTGTCGTTCATATCTTCTAAAAAATCTTCCCAGTAATCGTCGTAATGTTCGTCGCGTCGGTTATGCATTAAAATAATTGGCACATTATTGTCAGCAGCGACTTTCGCCATATTCGGGTCTGCCTTCGCTCCCCAAATATCGTTAATCATATGTGCGCCCGCTTCGATTGCAGCTTTAGCAACGTGTGACTTGTACGTATCAACAGACACAATAACGTTCGGAATGTCGCGCACAATTGCTTTGATGACTGGCGTAATACGTGCGATTTCTTCCTCATCCGAAATGCGCGTATAGCCTGGTCGCGTCGATTCGCCACCGACGTCGATTATTTTAGCGCCGTCTGCTACCATTTTTTTCGCCTGTGCAATCGCTGTGTCGAACGTGTTAAATTGCCCGCCGTCTGAAAATGAATCAGGCGTGACATTTAAAATGCCCATGACGTATGTTTCACGTGAAAAATCGAGCGTCACGCCGTTAATTGTTAGTGGCTTGTAATGTTGTAGGTTCATGCTGAATCTCCCTCGTTACGTTATCAACGTTTATCATAACAAATTGTCGTAGCGATGTCCGCTTACTTTCAATTCGTCGTTGTGGCTCGGCTTCACATGCTACTAATATTCGACGTACGGCGCGACTCCAGCAGGACAAGCACGAACCGAAAATCTATTTTTAGCTGCTCGTCCAACAAACATACGTTGAAGTCGTGCCTGCAGAAAGCGTCGCCCGAAATGGAGCTTACATACCGGCACAAAAAAAGATGGCAATCGAAACGAGGTCGCTTCGATTGCCATCTAAATTATTTGAATTAGTCTTCAAATTGGTATAAAGGAGTTGATAAGTAACGCTCACCGTTTGATGGTACAACGGCTAATACGTTAGCGCCTGCACCTAAACGTTTTGCTGTTTCGATTGCTGCATGAATCGCTGCACCTGAAGAAATACCAACTAGGATACCTTCTTCACGAGCTACTTTACGCGCAACTTCGAAAGCTGTTTCGTTTTCTACTGTGAATACAGAAGAGTAAACTGTCGTATCTAATACGTCTGGTACGAAGCCAGCGCCGATGCCTTGAATTTTATGTGGTCCTGGGTTACCGCCAGAAAGCACTGGAGAATCTTTTGGCTCAACTGCGATAATTTCGATACCTGGGAAGTTTGCTTTTAACACTTCACCTGCACCTGTAATTGTACCACCTGTGCCGATACCTGCTACGAATGCGTCTAATTTTAAACCTTCAAATGCAGACACGATTTCTGGACCAGTTGTTAAACGGTGGATTTCAGCGTTTGCTGTGTTTTTGAATTGCTGTGGTAATAAGTAGCCATGCTCAGCAGATAAGTTTTCTGCCTTTGCGATTGCGCCTTTCATACCTTCTGGACCTGGTGTTAATACTAACTCCGCTCCGTATGCACGTAATAAGTTGCGACGCTCTAAAGACATCGTTTCAGGCATTACTAAAATGGCACGGTATCCTTTTGCCGCTGCGATCATTGCTAAACCGATACCTGTGTTGCCTGAAGTTGGCTCGATAATTGTGCCACCTGGTTGTAACGTGCCGTCTTTTTCTGCTGCTTCGATCATCGCTAAAGCTAAACGGTCTTTTACTGAAGAACCTGGGTTGAAGAACTCAAGCTTTACGTAAACGTTCCCCTCGTTTTCACCTGTTGCGTTTTGTAATTTTACGATGGGTGTATTGCCAACTAAATCTGCTACTGAATTTGCTAATTTGCTCATTTCGTCGTCACTCCTAATCCCTAGTTTGTTTGTAGGTTTTGTTGAACTTAGTTTATCAACTACGTTATGTAATGTCAATCTTAATTTTCTGTGTATTTCATGAAGCGAAGAAAGAGTGGAGAACGGATTCACCCTCCACTCCGTCACGACTGTTATTTGCCATCTCCGTAAAACCATGTAGCATCGAACTCATCCCAAAACGTTTCTGGATATACCGACATTGGTAGCTGCTCTAGTGCAAGCGTACGTTTAATATTTTCCTTCACGTCTTTAAGCTTGAATGAATGCCCTTTTTGGATTTCACTAACATAAATAACAGCGAAGTGACCATCTTGTAACTCAAACACATCACTTACTTCATTTTCTTTCACCTTTTTAGCAGCTTTAATAATGGCTGGGTCTTGCTCCTCTACACTGCCTGTTACGTAACCTAAGTCACCATCTAAAGAAGCGGATATACGATCAAGTGAACGCTCGCGGGCTAATACGCCAAACTCCGAGCCATCCTCAAGCTCCTTCACAACTTCCTCTGCTTCTACCTCTGTTTCTGATACGATAATGCTCGTACGGTAAGCGGTTGGCACATCGTAAATTGCTTCATTTTCTTCGTAATAGTTTTCAATGTCTTCATTATTAATGACTACATCATACGTTAGCACTTTTTCTAAAATGAGCTGCGTGCGAATATATTCTCGTAGCTCTTTATCTGAAAGTGATTGAATCGTTGTATCCGTCGAATCTTTAACCGTGCGCATTAACGCAAGCTCAATGTCCACTTCCTCATCCGAAACTGTAATATTATTTTTCTTTGCCGCTTCTAGCATAACGCGCTCGCTCACTAACGTTTGGAGCACTTCTTTACCGTAGCGCTGTTCCATTGCCGTTAACCATTGTTGGCGCGTAATGTCCTGTTCTGCAACGGTTGCGACCGATTCTTTATTCATCGTCTCAATTGAATCGTCACCTAGCGCAAAGAGCCAAGCAACAAACCAAATAACATTCCCTAAAAATAAACAACTAATAATTACAAGTGCAGGTTTTGCCTTCATGCGAAGATCAGATAATGATTTTTTCGGTGGTGTTTGTTTATTGTTTGGCTTAGCCATTGATTTCCTGAATTAACCCTTCAAGTTCCTGCTTCGAAAACATATACTTCTCCTCACAGAAATGACAATGCGCTTCTGCTTGTCCATCTTCATCAATCATTTGCTGAATCTCACCAACACCTAAACCGATAATTGCTGCACCGAAACGCTCTTTTGAACATTGACACTGGAACTGCACTGGCATTTTACTTAATACTTCGACTTGCCCTTCTTCACCTAATACAGCTTCTAAAATTTGCTCTGGTGTATAGCCTTTTTCAATCATTTTTGACACAGGCTCAATCGTCGCTAAATGCTGCTCGATCGCTGTAATCGTTTCGTCCTCACAGCCAGGCATTAACTGTAAAATAAAGCCGCCCGCCGCAAGCACTGTATTGTCTGGGTTTACTAGTACACCTAATCCAACTGATGACGGCACTTGCTCACTCGTTGCGAAATAATACGTGAAGTCTTCTGCGATCTCGCCTGATACGATTGGTGTTTGCCCTGAGAACATATCGCGCATACCTAAATCTTTTACGATCGTTAACATACCTGCTGACCCAACTGCACGGCGCACGTCTAGCTTGCCTTGCTCGTTTAACTCAAAATGTACGTGTGGGTTCGATACGTAGCCACGCACATCCCCTTTTGCATCTGCATCAATAATAAGCGGACCAGTTGGACCATCGCCTTCGATTTTTACTGTAATTTTATCGTTACCTTTTAACATGGCACCCATCATCACTGTTGCTGTCATTGAACGACCTAGCGCTGCTGATACAATCGGCCACGTATTATGGCGGCGCTGTGCTTCTGCTACCGTATCAGTAGAACGCACGGCAAACGCACGCACTTGACCGTTAAAGCCAATTGCCCTTACTAAATAATCACTCATATTAAATCCTCTTTTCTCTTGCTTTCATTTTGATCGTAAAACGTATCATCTAAATGATAATACAGAACGTTTTTCGTTGAAAGAAATATTACTTCTCATAATTGCGTTTATATAGAAGATGAAGCCCTTTTAACGTTAAATTGTCGTCTACAATATCGATTGCAGTCGTCGCATTCGCAATGAACGACGCGATGCTACCTGTCGCAACGACAAATGGCTCGACTTCGCTCTGTGCCTTCATGCGATTCACAATCCCTTCGACTTGCCCGATAAAGCCAAATACAATACCAGCTTGCATCGCATGAACGGTGTTGCGCCCGATGACGTTTGGCGGCGTCGTGATTTCAATGTGTGGCAGTTTCGCCGTTTGTGCGTACAATGCCTCCGTCGAAATATGTAAGCCTGGCGCAATCGCTCCACCTAAGTATTCACCACGCTCATTTAAAAAGCAATACGTCGTTGCTGTACCAAAATCGACGACGATAATTGGCTGACCACCGTACTGCTTGAGCGCACTAATCGCATTGACGATTCGGTCTGCTCCGACTTCACGCTGATTTTCGTATTTGATGTTTAATCCGGTTTTCACGCCTGGCCCAACGACGAGCGGCTTTTGATGAAAGTATCGCACGCACATTTGCTCAAACGTATACATCATTGACGGCACGACCGAGCAAATAATAATGCCTTCGATTTGTGAAAACTGGAGCTTCTCAAATTGGAAAAATGCTTGCAGCTGCATCGCGTATTCATCGATTGTTTTTTTCTGTACGGTTTCCATTGACCATTTGTAGCGCAATTTTTCGTATTCAAATACGCCAACAACGATGTGAGAATTGCCAACGTCCATCGTTAAAATCATGTTGTTGCCCCCTTATATACAACAAAAGCTGCCCAAGTGAATGCTTGGACAGCTTCGTCGTACGCGTTTAGCGTTTTTCGTTCATATCACCGAATTGGTCATCTACAGTACCCTCTTTTGGAAGGTCACCTGTCGTTACATCCGCATCGCCTGTTAACTGCTTTTCAAGAGAAGGTGTGCCAGCTGTTTCTACATGTACTTGCTCTGTAGTCGTTTCTGGTTTTTCTAATGAAGCAACTGGACGTACCGGTAATGTACCGTGGTCACGTAAATGCTCAATTTGCTGTGCATCTAATGTTTCAACATCTAACAGCGTCGTAGCGATTAAGTTTAATAGATCGCGCTTCTCTGTCAGAATTTGTTTCGTGCGCTCATATTGCTCAACAATGATTGCTTGCATTTCTTTGTCGATTTCATAAGCAATTGAATCAGAGTAGTTTTGCTCTGAATTGAAGTCGCGTCCTAAGAACACGTTACCACCTGAGTTTGCACCAAATTGCATCGGTCCAAGCTTATCGCTCATCCCGTACTCTGTTACCATTGAACGCGCGATACCTGTCGCACGCTGGAAGTCGTTATGCGCACCAGTTGATACTTCGCCAAAGACGATATCTTCTGCTACACGGCCACCTAGTAAGCCAGCAATTTTATCAAGTAACTCCGGCTTTGTCATGAAGTAACGGTCTTCTTTAGGAAGCATTACCGCATAACCACCAGCTTGTCCACGTGGAACGATTGTTACTTTGTGTACTTTTTCAGCTTCGTCAAGTGTTAAACCAACAACAACGTGACCCGCTTCGTGGAACGCTACAATGTTGCGCTCTTTTTTCGAGATGACACGGCTCGTTTTCGCAGGACCTGCAATAACGCGGTCTGTTGCTTCATCGATGTCTGTCATGTCAATTTTCTTTTTACTGCGACGCGCTGCAACAAGTGCCGCTTCGTTTAGTAAGTTTTCTAAATCTGCACCCGAGAATCCTGGTGTACGTTGCGCGATTGCGTTTAAGTCTACCGCTTCATCTAAAGGCTTGTTGCGAGCATGTACTTTAAGCACTGCTTCACGACCTTTTACATCTGGACGACCAACCGTAATTTGACGGTCAAAACGACCTGGACGTAATAATGCAGGGTCTAAAATATCTGGGCGGTTTGTCGCTGCGACGATAATAATACCTTCGTTTGCGCCGAAGCCATCCATTTCAACTAATAATTGGTTTAATGTTTGTTCACGCTCATCGTGACCGCCGCCTAAACCTGCGCCACGTTGACGACCTACTGCATCAATCTCATCGATGAAAATGATACATGGGGCGTTTTTCTTCGCGTTTTCGAATAAGTCACGTACACGAGATGCACCGACACCGACGAACATTTCCACGAAGTCAGAACCTGAAATCGAGAAGAACGGTACGCCTGCTTCACCAGCAACAGCACGTGCAAGTAATGTTTTACCAGTACCCGGAGGACCAACAAGTAAAATACCTTTTGGAATACGAGCGCCGATTTCTGTGAATTTACGGTGATCCTTTAAGAAATCTACTACTTCAACTAGCTCGGCTTTCTCTTCGTCTGCCCCTGCTACGTCGGTAAAGCGTACTTTTTTCTTTTGGTCATCGTATAACTTCGCTTTGCTCTTACCGAAGTTCATCACGCGGTTACCGCCACCTTGTGATTGGCTTAGTAAGAAGAAGAATAACACCATGATGATGATGAATGGCATAATGCCTGTGAAGAACGTAATCCATCCACTTGTTTCTGGTGCAGGCACGAAGTTAACTGTTGAGCTTTGTGCTTCTACTTCATCAATGCGTGTCATTAACGATTGATTATCACGCGGTAAGTTGGCTACAAATGTTTCGCCTTCTTCTGCGCCCTCTAGCGTACCTGTAACAATGTAAACCATTTGATCTGGCTGAATGTTCGCCTCAGCGATCTCCCCATTGTCTAAGGCTTCTAGAAATTCGTGATACGACAGTTCCTCGGTTGGGTTACCATTGCCGTTGAACGTGCCAAAAATACCGATGATCACTAAGAAAATTAGTAAATAAAATATCGTATATCGAAAAATTCGATTCATCCCTAGCCTCCTCATAACATTACAGAAAAATATACATAAAATACTATCATACTGGCATTTCATGACACAATTAAAAGCTCTAGCTAAATTGCATCATACTGCTGATGTGCATATTAGAAAGAATACACTTCAGGCTTTAAAATGCCGATGTACGGTAAGTTACGATACTTCTCCGCGTAATCTAAACCATAGCCTACTACAAATCCGTCTGGAACTTGGAATCCTACATAATCCGCATTTAATTCAACGCGACGACCTGATGGCTTGTCTAATAACGTAACGATTTTAATTGATTTTGCTTTGCGGTACTTAAATAATTCCACTAAATAGCTTAATGTTAAACCACTGTCGATAATATCTTCAATAATTAAAATATCGCGACCTTCAACACTTGTATTTAAATCTTTTAAAATCTTTACTTCACCTGAAGAAACGGTTGCATTCCCGTAGCTTGATACGTCCATAAAATCAAGCTCTACGTACGTATCAAAACGTTTCATTAAATCTGTCATAAACGGCAGTGCGCCTTTTAATACACCGATTGCTAATGGAAACTTGTCATTATACGCCGCTGTTAGTTGTGCACCTAACTCTTGAATGCGAGCTTGTAACTCTTCTTCTGTAATCATAATTTTTTCAATATCTTGCTGAATCATCATTGATTCCTCCTCAAATACATTTCAACCGCTATTCCTACAAAGCAATCGTGCGTATAACAATTTGCCATTGATGGCATTGCTGCACATCGGATACGTATACACTTGCTCGTACGCCAATCACCGAGAGTATACCACGTTTGCTCGACACAAGTAACGGAATTGCCTGTCGCCTCGCCTCCGGAATCTTCTCGTCAATAAAAAGACGAGCGACCTTCTTCGGCTGCTCCATTCCTTTTAGCAATATACGGTCACCATGCTCGCGTGAACGAATGTATAACTGCTCCTGCGCGGTTAACGTAATATAGTATACATCATCTGTCGCTAAAACAGTTGTCCCTGCCTGCATTAAAACGATTTCATAATTGGCTGCTCGAACTGGCTCGTGCGGCACAAGCATATGTGTTTCTACTTCTTCATTGTCGATGTATCCGATGAGCATATTGCCATACTGTCTACGCGCTACAACACCATTTGGCAAATGAAGCTGCGCATTCCCATCGACTGTGCTACAAAGCGTTAATAAAGACGTCGTTAACGCATGACTTTGCAACACATTCACATCTTTGTATACATAGTTTAATAGTATTAAAATGAACCTTCTTTGTAAAGCAAGTGGCATTCGTTGAAACATGTTAATTTCAAAATGATACGCACCATTTGCCTGCTGTTTTACGTATTGCATCACATATTGCTCCGCTAACTCATATAAAAACGCATCGTCTTGCTGTAGCTGAAGCGATACTTGTGCCGCGTGCGTTGCGACGTACTCGTTTTCCTTCTTCAACAGCGGCGTCACCGTATGTCGAACTCGGTTGCGCGTATATACAAGTTTCGCGTTGCTCGGGTCTTCACGGTGCAGCAACCCTCGCTCATTCATATATAATTCAATTTGCATGCGCGTCACAAATAAAAATGGTCGAATCATCTCGCCTTGTGCAAACGGTCGTCGCACGCGAATACCACTTAGCGCCGCAACCGAGCTGCCTTTTGTCATCGCCATCAGCATCGTTTCTAACTGGTCGTCCGCATGATGCGCCGTCACAAGCTTCGTATGCTGCGCCATCAGTTCCTCAAAATACTCATAGCGCTTCATGCGACAAACGTTTTGCACGTTATCACCTGTTTCGGCAACAATGTCCGCAATCGTAATCGCCTTTGTATAAAACGGAATGCCACGCGCACGGCAAAACTGCGCGACAAACTCACCGTCCTCCTTCGATTGTTCTCCTCTCAGCATATGATCAACATAAACAGCCGCCACGTCGATGTGCAGCCGCTCCTTTTCTTCATAAAAATAATGCAGCAACGCCATTGAATCAATACCACCTGAACACGCAATAAGCAAACGGTCTCCTCGTTCAATACATCGCGTCTGCTGTTGTAGCTGGCGCACTGCCTGCTGTAACGTTTTCATAACGAACTCCTCTACCTTTTTGTCGTTTCTTCGTTCATGCACCGTTCAATTACCTAATCGGAGCTATTGACGTGCATTTTTTCGTATTTAAATGTGCTCGTTGTATTATCAGGTCTGTTGATTAGCCACTTTTATACAGCTGAATTTGTTGTTTTTAGTAGCAAAACTGAAATGAATGCAGCATGATAATGGCAGTACGCGTGCGGCGAGACTCCTTGGGGAACAGCTCGTGTCTCAAGACCCCGTAAAGCGCGAAGTATGAGCGGTGCGGAGGCTTGAGGAAGGCGATCAGCGCCACGTCCATGTGGCATCGCCTTCATGACAAACATCGTGTTTGCCGCCGAGCCCCAGGAACGCGAGCCGCAATACGCGCCCTGCCAATTAAACTGCTAATCAACAAGCTTGTTGTATTATATTACATTAAGAGCAATCACTAAAGTATGTCGAAAAATCTGTTACTGACGCATCACATTGCCCTTTTGATATCACTTTGCTTACGTTTATTAATTTTTTATTGACGAACGATGCTGTCCATTGTATTATATAAAAAGTTCGCTTAAACAACTTGTAATATGGCTACCTAGCTCAGCTGGCTAGAGCATTCGGTTCATACCCGAAAGGTCGTGGGTTCGACTCCCTCGGTAGCCACCAACGGCCCGTTGGTCAAGTGGTTAAGACACCGCCCTTTCACGGCGGTAACACGGGTTCGAATCCCGTACGGGTCATACGCATAGAAAAAGCTGTCCGACAATCATTTGTCGGGCAGCTTTTTCTATGTTTAAAACGATACGATTCGCTTTCTCACGCATTCATCATTTTGCCGCTACGTAAAATGCTATAGCAATATGCGTTACGTCGCTCATAAAATACACTTGTTTTTTTGCAAAAAAAGAAGGCTAGCAAACGGTGCTAGCCTTCCACATATATCACACTTTTTCTTTTATCAAAATAGCCAGCAGAACTTAGCCTCGTTTTGCACCGCGACCGCCACGTTTTGATTCAGTTGCACGCTTTAATGTTGCAAGACGCTCATCGCTGTCTTTTAAGAAGCGTGCCATTTTTTGCTCAAAGTTTTCTTTTGGCTGACGATCATTAAAGCGATCGTTTGAACGGTTGTTATTATTGCCACGAGGACGCTGTGGACGATCCGAACGCTCTGGACGTTCCGGACGCTCCGGACGCTCAGGTTGAGGCTTTGCTTTACGGATTGAAAGGCCGATTTTGCCATCCGCTTCAACGTTCATCACTTTAACTTCTACTTCGTCTCCAACCTTTAAGTGCTCATTAATATCTTTTACATAGTTGTCAGCCACTTCACTGATGTGAACGAGTCCTGTTGAGCCACCTGGCAGCTCGACGAACGCTCCGAAATTTGTGATTCCTGTTACTTTACCTGTTACTTTGCTGCCTACTTCAATTGACATAAAAAAAATGCTCCTCCTTAAAATATAAGCGGCTATTGTTAGCCTGTTAATCATGTTTTGTTAGAAACGACTCAATATTCGGTTCTTCTATTATTCATTATATCCCACGAAAAAGGTGTGTCAACACGACGAATCTTATTTTTTATGATTATTCTTCGCTACCTTTTTCGATTTCCTTCTCGCTTCGTCCATGTTCACTTGGCATTGTAAAAATGATTTCGCCTTCATCAGATAAGAAATATTCCTTGCGAGCGAGCTTTAAAATGTATTCGTCGTCCTCTAATTTTCTTACCTGTGTTTTTAACATGTCTTGATCACGCTTTATATCTTCTAGCTCTAGCACCACTTGTTGTTCAACTTTTTGGCGCTCAATTAGCTCTTCTTTTTTCGCGTTCGTATTTACAACAACCGCCGTAATGACGATTGCACTAAGCGCTAGGAGTATAAGCAAACGTCGCTTCACGTAATATTTCGTCTTACTTCGAGCTTTTTTGCGCTCCTCGTTTTGGCGAATATAATCGTTGTCCATTTTCGTTACATTTTGCTTCTGTGGTTTCTTTTTTTCTTGCACATGCGCCACCACCTATTTTATATATTTCACTCATATCATACCACGGAAAAAAACGTTTAGGTGTTACTAAAACATTACAAATAAGTGTCATCATACAAAAAGCCCCACAAACAATTTGTCTGTAGGGCTGCTATTATTCTTCGTCGTCGATAAATTCTGGCTCGATTTGCTCTAGGCGTTCTTCCTTTAAAATCGTAAACATATTTGCCGCGTCGTCCTTGCGTGATGTTTCACGAATTTCCTCTACGCGTGCTGTCACGATTTTTTGTCCGAAGCGAATCGCTAGCTCGTCGCCAACTTTCACTGTGCTTGAAGCTTTTGCGACCTTGTCATTAATTGTAATACGCCCTTGCACCGCGACTTCTTTTGCGAGCGTGCGACGTTTAATTAAGCGTGATACTTTTAAAAATTTATCTAAGCGCATATGTTACAGCCCCTTTTCGATTTTTTTTGCATCGTTCCAAAACGCATCGAGTTCATCTAATGTAAAATCAGAAAACGCTTTGCCTGATGCAGCGACACAGCTTTCAACATGATTGAAGCGGCGTGCAAACTTTTCATTCGCATGCAGCACAGCTTCTTCTGGAGATAGTTTAAAGAAGCGCGCGATGTTCACTAATGTAAAGAACACGTCGCCAAGCTCGTCCATGCGCGTCGTAGCGTCACCATGTTCAAGCTCCGCTGTAAACTCCGCCCATTCCTCATCAAACTTCGCAATCGCATCTGCCGCTTCATCCCAATCAAAGCCGATCTTTGCCGCTTCCTTTTGATAGTTATACGCAGTTTGTAAGCTAGAAGTTTCACGATATGCATCATGTAATACGGACGCATCGATGTCACCTTTTTCTTCGCGCTTGATCGCCTCCCAGTTTGCGACAACTGCATCCGCATCATCTGCTTGTGCATCACCGAAAACGTGCGGGTGGCGGCGAATCATCTTCTCAGAAATCGATGCGAGCACGTCCTCAATTGTGAAGTAGCCGTTATCCTCACCAATTTGTGCGTGAAGGAATACTTGTAGTAATACATCACCAAGCTCCTCAATCATCGCAAAGTCATCCTCTGCATCAACTGCTGCTAAAAATTCATGCACTTCCTCTAAGAAATATTTCTTCAGTGATTCGTGCGTTTGCTTTTGATCCCACGGGCAGCCGTTTGGACCACGTAGCGTCGCAATAATTTGGCGTAGCGTCGTCCAGTCACGGTATGCTTCTGCTGTGTCACTTACAGGCGGCACGTAAATCGTCGTTAAATTATTAATTTCCACTTCATGGTCCAGCTCGTGCAGCGGTACTGTCGTAAGCTTCTCTGCACTTGAGCCTGCCGCTGTGACAATTGTTACTGGGTAATCGTCACGGTACTTCTCCATTAACGTCAGCTTCACCTCTGATGCGCTAAACGTATCGTACACTTGAGCAATTAAAATGTGTTGGCGCATGTTAACGTCATCCATCGACATGTTCGTGCCATCTAGTAGCTGGAACCCTTCGATTGGATCAATGCGCAGCGCACCGAAAATCGGGTCTAAAAAGCTTTGCCCACCTTCAATCGTTAAGTGAATGTCACCGCGATTGTGCGCATCAATTAAAAGTTGCACTGTTTTTTCAGCAACGAGCGGATGCCCTGGCACTGCATATAATACGTCCTCGTCATTCGCTAGCTCAATTAATGTGTCAGTAATTTCATCATATACCGCTTCAAATCCACCATGCTTTTCATAAATCGCATCGAAGCTCTGTAGCTGCATGCCCTCTTGTTGTAATACGTGTAGCACAGGGTGATCCATCGTGCGCACGTAAATTTTTGTTGCGGCTTGTAGCTTACGATAAACGCCGAGCTGCATTTGCTCGAAGTCTGCCGCCCCTAAGCCGATCACTGTAATATTACGCATAAAATCCTCCTCTTACTTTCGATTTAACCATAATTGATATTGTGCCATTTTACGACCAAACGGCAATAAAAACCACTCTTTGTCAGCAAGTACTTTCATTTTCGCAACGGCTGTTAGGAACACGAACGCACCTATTGTAACAGCTGAGCCACCGATAATCGCCGCCTCTAAACGTGCAGGTAATGTCAGTGCTATGTCGATGATAAAGCTCCAAGCGTACACTGCAATCATCATATACAATGACGCTAAAAATAGCTTTTTGTAATACGACGCCGGTGCAAGCGTAATCGGATGCACACGCTTTAAGTAACGCATGAGCATAAGTGCGATAAAGAACAGCCCAATATTACTCGCAAGCGCCGCGCCAAGCACATCTAATAGCGGCACGAGCGTTACATTCCCAATTATTTTAAATATAAAGCCTGTCACTAAAATAAGCGCAGGTACTTTTAACTTACCAAACCCTTGTAGCATCGCTGTGAACGTTAACGTAATCGACAGCGGCACAATTTGTAGCACGAAAATACTTAGCACCGACGTTAAGCTATCTGTTTTAAATAGCATAACGTTAATGTATGGCATGACAAGCACTAAGCCAAACGATGCCGCCCAGCCAAACAGCACTGCCGCACGAAACGTTAACTGAATGAAGCTATCGGCGTTTCGTCCTTCTGTCTTTTTGCACATAATCGCAACGAGCGGCACAATCGCCAATGCGAGCGAGCCTGCGATGACGACACCAAGCTGAACGAGCGGCTGACCGCGGTCATAAATCCCTTTCGTTTCCTTCGCGAGCGTTTCACTAAGCCCGTTTCCAAGCAATATGTTATAAATCGTAAACGAATCAATCATTTGGAACGACAGCAACACGAGCCCACTCATACTAACGCTTAAGCTATATAACGTTAGTTCTTTTACGACCGGCCATACTGCCACGCGCTCTGCCTTTTTGTCGCGCTGTGGGAACAACGCCATCTTTTTAAATACGGTCACTAAAATAATGACACCAACAAACTCACCGACCGCCGTCGCAGCTGTTGCAACTTGCCCTGCGCCGTACAGCGAGCCGCTATATTTCATCACAAGCCATGAGCCGCTTAAAATGATTATGACGCGAACTGCTTGCTCAACAATTTGTGCGTACGCAATCGGCTCCATGCGTCCCTTCGCCTGAAACGAACCTTTGACGACTGCTAAAATTGGCATACATAGTACAACGAACGAACCTGTGCGCATCAATGGTGCAAGCTTGTCGTCACCCATCATGTTTGCGAGTACGCCCGCTCCGCTATACAGCAGCGTAAAGCAACTAAGCGACAGCACAACTAAATACCAAAACGCAATTTTCATAATTTGAAAGCGCCTATTTTCTCGCAGCTGTAACGTCGCTAATGTATCCGCATCGGCGAGCAGCTTCGAAATGGCAACCGCAAAACCACTTGCCGTCCATGCGACGAAAATCGAAATGAACGGATATACTTGCTGATAAATATAAAAACCTTCGTCTCCAACTAAATTTTGAAACGGTACACGATAAATCGCCCCTAAAATTTTTACGACGAGCGCAGAAATGGTTAGGAGGGCCGCACCTTTCATGTAGCCTTTCATACTCCAACTTCCAGCCATATATGTTCTCTCTTTCTTTTATGTTTACTACAACGTAACAGTATACCACATTCAACTGGAAATACATTTCGTCTTGCAGGAGATCACCTCTGAACAATTCGACATAACTAGAACCTATTTCACATAGGTCTAACAACTAAAACAATCGACAAAACAAGTTCTTTCTAACCAACACATCATAAATAAATATGTTTTCACATCTAAACTGGGCAAAAAGATGTTTAATTGTATTATTTGCGGGTAACTATACAGTGTAGGGCCATTCATTACAATGGAGGTGTATACCCATGTTACAAGTAAAACGTGTAACTGCCACTCCATCCTCTGTCAAACAAATGCAATATGCGTATTTAGAGCATTTGCACCTTTACCGCACTGGTACTGACCTAAATAATCGAAAGCAACAACTCGACGACAACGTATCCTTTTTAGATCAGCTGGAACGAGCGCATTTGAAAACTCCGTCGATGAAAGAGCGCGATTTTTTAGAAAAACGTAACACATTCCGTACAGAAGAGGAGCTATTACAACGCATGAATTATACGAACGGCTTGCACTACAGTCAGTTGCACAACTTAAATAACACATAAAAAAAGCATCCGACAAAAAACGTCGAATGCTTTTTTCTTTATAGAGAAACGATTTCCTCTTTGCGATTTGCATACACTTGCTGCATGACATCTTCCACTACATCAAACAGTCGATGCGTCGATAATAAATGCTTCTCCTCAATCGTCATGACGAGTGATTTCGTCGCATTATCCATACCGAAGCCAATTGCGCGGCCGTATTTGTTCGTGCCTTGCATTACCTCGGCAACGTCAAACAGCTTCGTCGCCTCGGATGTGAAGTTGATTGTCACGATTGATTTTTTCAACTTAATAGCACGTAAGCCTGTATGCATACCCCATGCTTTCACACGCGCCACACGCAGTAATAAAATCGTTTCAGATGGCAAATCGCCGAAGCGGTCCGTTAACTCATCTGTAATTTCGATATAATCCGCATCAGACGCCATGCTCTTAATGCGCTTATACATTTGAATTTTTTGATAGCCGTCTGGGATATACGTATCTGGAATGTACGCGTTCATCGGCAGCACAATTTCAATCTCTACCTTTTGCTCGTAATCATCGCCGAGTTGACGCTCCTCAATTGCTTCTTCTAACATTTGTGAGTACAAGTCATAGCCGACCGAATCGATAAAGCCGTGCTGCTGTGAGCCAAGTAAATCGCCCGCACCACGAATCGATAAATCGCGCATCGCAATTTTAAAGCCCGAACCGAGCTCCGTAAATTCTTTAATCGCTTGTAGGCGTTGTTCCGCGATTTCCGTTAGCACTTTCTCACGCTGGTACGTGAAGTATGCGTACGCCACGCGGTTAGAACGCCCGACACGACCGCGCAATTGATACAGCTGTGATAAGCCCATACGATCTGCGTCATGCACAATGAGCGTATTCACATTCGGAATGTCTACTCCCGTTTCAATAATCGTCGTCGTCACAAGCACGTCATACTGCCCTTCTAAAAACGCAATAATGATGCTCTCTAGCTCCGTCTCCGTCATTCGCCCGTGCGCATGACCGACGCGTGCTTCTGGTACGAGCTGTTTAATTTCTTCTACTTTGCTCGCCATTTCAGCGACGCGGTTAAATAAATAAAACACTTGCCCGCCGCGTGCCATTTCGCGCTCGATTGCTTCACGAATTAACGCACCTCCGTATTCCATGACATACGTTTGCACAGGGAATCGGTTCGCTGGTGGTGTTTCGATAACGGATAAATCACGCACACCAACCATCGACATATGCAGTGTTCGTGGAATCGGTGTTGCCGTTAGCGTTAGCACATCGACATTCGTTTTTAGCTGTTTAATTTTTTCTTTATGCGTTACGCCAAAACGCTGCTCTTCATCGACAATAAGCAAGCCTAAGTCCTGGTACACAACATCCTTTGATAATAAGCGATGCGTTCCGATAACGATATCAACTGTGCTGTCTTTTAACCCTTTTAACGTCTCCGTTTGCTGCTTGCGCGTACGGAAGCGGCTAAGTAGTCCGACTGTAATTGGGAAGTCCGCAAAGCGCTCTTTAATCGTCTCATAGTGCTGCTGCGCTAAAATCGTCGTAGGTACTAAAAAGGCGACTTGCTTGCCGTCCATAATTGCTTTAAATGCTGCGCGAATCGCAACTTCTGTTTTACCGTATCCTACGTCACCACAAACGAGGCGATCCATCGGGCGTTCACGTTCCATGTCAGCTTTTACTTCCAGAATCGTACGCAGCTGATCCTCTGTTTCCTCATACGGGAATGCCGCTTCGAATGCACGTACTTCATCGCCATCTGGTGAAAACGCATAGCCTTTTTCTGCCTCGCGCTTTGCATATAGCTTCACTAAGTCGTCCGCAATGTCATGTACTGCTTTTGTTACTTTTGCTTTCGTACGCTTCCACTCAGGGCCACCGAGCTTATGTAGCCTTGGCTCGCGTTCTTCTGAGCCGACGTATTTTTGAATTAAATCAATCTGCTCAATCGGCACATACAGCTTATCCTCACCGCGATAACGAATATGTAAGTAATCACGATGAATGCCGCCTACCTCGACCGTTTCAACACCGATATACTTCCCGATACCGTGCTGTACGTGAACGATGTAGTCGCCCTCTTTCATTTCTGTATAGCTTTTAATACGTTCTGCGTTCGTCATTTTTTGTGGACGTGTACGCTTTTTCGCTGGTAATTTCAGTAGCTCGTCCTCTGTAATGACCGCGAGCCTTTGTTGTGGTAGCTCAAAGCCGGCTTTAAACGATAAATCACGCGCATATAGCCCCGCTCCGTTTAACGCACCTTCCGTTAGCACAACGTCATAATCTGCAAGCAGCTCGACCATTTTCGTCACGCGCTCCTGACCATCTGCTAAAAATAGCACCGTAAACTTCTCCGCACGCCAACGCTCCACCTCTTGCTTAAATAATGGAATTTGCCCTTGGAACTGCTGCATCGGCTTACATGTGAAATTTTCCGTCTGTTGGAATGTAACACCGTCAAATGAACGCGCAAATAATGCTAAATGCACAATCGTTTGCTTTAGCATCGCCACTACTTCTTTAAATGACACACT